>JAUXFS010000284.1 GCA_030622775.1 Rhodospirillales bacterium
GGCAGTGGCCCCGGACTGATACCCGGCCCGTTGACGCAGCGCGCTGGTATCGATGGCGCTGGAGGTCGGCGGCCGTACGCTCGACGCCCGGGGAAGAGTGCGGGCTTTTCCGCCGCCGCCGCCGCCCGCGGCAGTGGCCCCGGACTGATACCCGGCCCGTTGACGTAGCGCGCTCATGTCGATGCCGCCCGAAGCCGGCCGCCGAACATCCGCCGAGACCGCCGGAGCGCCGATGGTTTCGCCGCCGCCGGCAACGGTGGTGAGGCCCGCCTGGTAGCCGGCGCGGGCGCGCAGTTCGTCGAGCGTTTGCTCGTTCAGCGGAGTGTGCGGTTTGCCCAGGTAGACCCCTTTCTTGTAGTTGAGGGGGCGCGCCTGCCCGCTGGGTTCACAGCCGGCGACGAGAAGAGCGCCGCCGACGACGGCGCCGATAACCGACAGAACTTTTCCGCTCTTCATTGCCTTCTTCCCGAGACCCTGAAACGCCACCCCCCGAACCACCGGCCCGGGTTCGGAGGCGGCGCGTCTCTCGGCGCCGCCGCCGTTCCCCTGATCCGCCCGGCGATCAGACCTGGCCGGCCTTGAGCTTGTAGGCCGTGCCCCAGCCCCAGGCTCCCGCGCCGAAACCGCGGGCGGTGATGCGCTCGCGGTAAATCTGCGACACGACGTTGCCGTCGCCGGCGAGGAGCGCCTTGGTCGCGCACATCTCCGCACAGATCGGCAGCTTGCCTTCGGCGAGGCGGTTGCGGCCGTACTTCTGGTACTCGGCGGCGGAGTTGTTCTCCTCCGGACCGCCGGCGCAGAACGTGCACTTGTCCATCTTGCCGCGGCTGCCGAAGTTGCCCGCCTGCGGATACTGCGGCGCGCCGAACGGGCACGCGTAGAAGCAGTAGCCGCAACCGATGCACAGGTCCTTGGAATGCAGGACGACGCCTTCCTCGGTGTCGTAGATGCAGTCCACCGGACACACCGCGATGCACGGTGCGTCCGAGCAGTGCATGCAGGCGACCGAGATCGACCGCTCGCCCGGTTTGCCGTCGTTGAGGGTCACCACCCGGCGACGGTTGATGCCCCAGGGGACTCCGTTCTCGTTTTTACACGCTGTGACGCAGGCATTGCACTCGATGCAACGGTCGGCGTCGCACATGAACTTCATTCTAGCCATGATTCAACTCCTCACGCGGCTTCGATTCGGCAGAGCGTGACCTTGCTCTCCTGCATCTGGGTCACCGAGTCGTAGCCGTAGGTGCCGCAGACGTTGGAGGCTTCGCCAAGCACATAGGGATCGGCCCCTGGCGGATATTTGTTCCTCAGGCTCTTGCCCTCCCAATGTCCACCGAAGTGGAAGGGCATGAAGACCACGCCGGGCGCGACGCGTTCGGTGAGCATGGCCTTGACCAGGACCTTGCCGCCTTCCGGACTGTGCACCCACATCATGGCCCCGTCCCTGATGCCGACGTTGTTGGCCTCCCGCGGATTGACCTCGCAGAACATGTCCTGCTGCAACTCGGCCAGCCATGGGTTGGAACGGCTTTCGTCGCCGCCGCCCTCGTACTCCACCAAGCGTCCCGAGGTCAGGATGAGCGGGAAGTTCAGAGAGTGGTCGTTCTTCTGGATCGACTCGTAGAGGGTCGGCAGACGATAGGCCTGCTTGTCCGCGTAGGTCGGATAGTCGGCGACCAGATCCCGCCGCGAGGTGTAGAGCGGCTCGCGATGGATCGGAACCGGATCCGGGAACGTCCACACCACGGTGCGAGCCTTGGCGTTGCCGAACGGCGCACAGCCGTGCTTGATGGCGACCCGCTGGATGCCGCCCGAAAGGTCGGTTTTCCAGTTGGTCTTCACGCCGGCAACGCCGTCGATGGCACTGCGCTCGTCGTCGCTGAGTTCCCCATCCCAGCCGAGCTTCTGGAGCATCGCCATGGTGAACTCCGGATAACCGTCCTGGATCTCCGAGCCCTCCGGGAAGGAGTCCACGGCCAGCAGGTTCACGCCTTCCCGCTCCACCCCGAACCGGGCGCGGAAGCAGAGGCCGCCCTCGGCTACCGGCTTGGAGGTGTCGTAGAGGTTCGGCGTTCCGGTGTGCCCCATTTCCGCCGTGCCCCAGCAAGGCCACGGCAAGCCGTAGTACTCGCCGTCGCACGGGCCGCCATTGGCCCGCAACGTGGTCTTGTCGAAGGTGGACTGGTTGGCCATGTGTTTGCGCAGGCGCTCCGGCGACTGGCCGGTGTAGCCGATGGTCCACATACCCTTGTTGAACTCGCGGGTGATGTCTTCGACCAGCGGCTCGGTTCCGTTCACCTGGATGTGCTTGAACATCTCTCCGTCGAAGCCGAACTTCTTGGCGAACAGATACATGATCTCGTGGTCGGGCTTGCTCTCGAACACGGGATCGATGACCTTGTCGCGCCACTGCAGCGAGCGGTTTGACGCGGTGACCGAGCCGTACGTCTCGAACTGGGTCGACGCCGGCAGCAGATAGGTGCCGTCGGTGCGGTCGTTCATCACCGCCGAGAAGGTCGGATAGGGATCGACGACGACCAGAAGGTCGAGTTTGTCCATCGCCTTCTTCATGTCGGGCAGACGGGTCTGCGAGTTCGGGGCGTGACCCCAGAAGACCATCGCCCGCAGGTTGTCGGGCTGATCGATGTTCTCCTTGGCCTCGAGCACGCCGTCGATCCACCGCGAGACCGGGATGCCTTTCGATTCCATCAGCTTCTGGTCGGCGAACTGGCCCTTCAGCCATTCGTAGTCCACGTCCCAGACGCGGGCCCAGTGCTTCCACGAACCGGTCTTGAGGCCGTAGTATCCGGGCAGCGAGTGCGACAGCACGCACATGTCGGTTGCGCCCTGGACGTTGTCGTGGCCGCGGAAAATGTTGGTCCCGCCGCCGGACACGCCCATGTTGCCCAGCGCCAATTGGAGGATGCAGTACGCCCGGGTGTTGTTGTTGCCGTTGGTGTGCTGGGTGCCGCCCATGCACCAGATCACGGTGCCCGGACGGTTGTTGGCCAGGGTCCGCGCGACGCGCCTGAGCTGGGAGCCGGGGACGCCGGTCACGCGCTCGGTTTCCTCGGGCGTCCATTGCGCCACCTCGGCGCGGATCTGCTCCATCCCGTAGACGCGCTGGCGGATGAATTCCTTGTCCTCCCAGCCGTTGTCGAAGATGTGCCAGAGAATGCCCCAGATCAGCGGTACGTCGGTGCCGGGCCTCAGGCGCACGTATTCGTCGGCGTGGGCGGCCGTGCGGGTGAACCGCGGGTCACAGACGATCAGCGGAGCGTTGTTCTCTTCCTTCGCCTTGAGGATGTGCAGCAAGGCCACCGGATGCGCCTCGGCCGGGTTGGAGCCGATAAGGAACATCGAGCGCGCGTTGTGGATGTCGTTGTAGCTGTTGGTCATCGCGCCGTAGCCCCAGGTATTGGCGACGCCGGCGACCGTTGTCGAATGACAGATGCGCGCCTGATGGTCTCCGTTGTTGGATCCCCAGAAGGCGTAGAACTTGCGGAACAGGTAGGCCTGCTCGTTGCTGTGTTTTGCCGAGCCCAGCCAGTACACCGAATCGGGACCCGAAGTGGCGCGGATCTCCGCCATCTTGTCGCCGATCTCGTTGATCGCCTCGTCCCAGCCGATCTTCTTCCACTTGCCGTCGACCAGCTTCATCGGGTGCTTGAGCCGGCGATCGCCGTGGGCATGCTCGCGGACGGCGGCGCCCTTGCAGCAATGGCCGCCCAGATTGAACGGACTGTCGAAGCCGGGTTCCTGTCCGACCCAGACGCCGTTGTCGACTTCGGCGATGACCGTGCAGCCCACCGAGCAGTGGGTGCAGACGCTCTTGATCTCGGTCAGCCTGTGGGCGCCGGTGGCCGCGGTCTGGGCCTCCGCTCTTTTCACCATTCCCAAGGGCAGGGTGGACGCCAGCGCGGCGCCGCCCGCGGTCAATCCGGAACGTCTCAGAAAAGTGCGCCGATCGATAGCTCCGCCAAGGACGCCTGAAAGCGCCCTCGACATACGGGGGCCATTCGCAACCCCGTTTTGCTTCTTGGTCAGCATAAACGTTTCCTCTTGATCGTGGTTTTTCTAGAACCGGGAGAGCTCGTACA
>JAUXFS010000291.1 GCA_030622775.1 Rhodospirillales bacterium
CGGTGCCGGCATTCCGCAGCTGCACGATCGCGCCGCCGCAACCAAAGACCTCGTCATCCGGGTGCGGCGCCAGCACCAGAACCGGCGAGCCGCCCAGCCGGCCGGGCGCGTAGGGAACCAATTCATCTTCGGACCGCATCATGGGGCTATGGTAGCTGCGGCAAGAGCCTCGAAGCAAGGAAACGTCTGGATGGCCATCGGTGCCTGCTGCCAATCAGCGGGGTTAATTCTCAATTCTCAATTCTCAATTCTTAATTGGATTCTTCGGCAATAACCTCGAATAGGCGTATCCCGCTGCATCCGCGGGACACGTTAAATAATTAAGAACTAAGAACTAAGAATTAAGAACTCACGTCCCGTACTTCTTGATCGCGGAATCCAGCCTCGGCAGTAAGGCGTATAGGAAGGCGGCGACGCCGGAGATGGCCACGGTCAAAATGACGAACATCTGGGTCGTCGGCTGGAGCCCGCTGATAAAGCCCGAAAGCTTGTTGCCGATCGACGTTCCCAGGAACCACCCACCCATCATCAGGCCGACCAGACGCTTGGGCGCGAGCTTGGTCACCAGCGACAGCCCCATCGGCGACAGGCAGAGCTCACCAACCGTGATGATCAAATAGTAGAGCAGCAGCCACATCACGGCTGTCTTGATCGCGCCATTCTGACCTAAATGCGAGGCCCAGGCCATGACGAGAATCGAGATCGCGGTGATCACCATGCCGTAGAAGATTTTGCGCGCGGTAGAGACCTGCCGCCCTCGTGCCGCCATCCAGGCGAAGAAACCGACGACTAACGGAGTCAGGACCACGACGAAGACGGGGTTGGGGAGCGCGGTGATCATCTCGGCGTTGAGCAGGCGGACGTACTTGCCGGGCGCGAGCAGCGGTGTCTCGTCGTTCGTGTTCTTGTATACCGCGTCAAAGGTCGACTGCGAGACCAGAATCACCGGCACCTGGCGGCCGCCAAGAGGTCGAGTCAGAACGATTGATCTCACGGCATCGGTGCCCTCCGGGCTCAACTTGACGCTGGTTGTGGTCACACCGTGCACGTCAGTTTCCTCAATGATGTGTACGTTCACGTCGGGATACACCCCGCAGGTCAGAAAGCGCTCCTCTACCGGAACCTCGGCCGGAGGGAGAACGGTGACATTCTGTGAGGGGTCGTCTTCAAAGCCGTCGACCACAGATTGTTTCAGGATCCGGGCGCCAAACATCGATTCCGCATCGTGATCGACGATCACCAGGGTCTGCGGGTCGGGACGGGCAACCTCCGGGCCCGCGTTGTCGAAATACGACGGCATCGCCTTCTGGCTGTAGAAGCTGAGAGAATTGGGGATCCACTCGGCCTGACGATTGGTGTCGTGCTCGGCAAAAACGGTCATCAGCCCGCCGCTCAGGTGCAGGACCATGAAGAATGCCCCGCCCGCGATATACACCGGGATGAGCGACGCGAGCCCCGGCTTCTCCTCGGGAGTAGCGCGCACCGCCAGCATGATGAAGTAAACAATGATCGGCAGCATGCCGACGATAAACGCAAAGGTCACCGGTCCGATCGTGTTGGCGACAAAGGGAATCGACTTGCCGATAAAGTAACCGGCGGCGCCGAAAATCGCGGCCGGCATGAGGATCGTCATCACGATCTGCCTCATGCTCACGTCGTCCTCGCTCGGTTCGTTTGGCGGGTCGGCCACCGCCAGCTTCTTCCAATTGAGGACCAGGATGGAGGTACCGATCAGCAGACCGACGCCCGCCGCGGCGAACGCCATGTTGAAGCTCCAGAGATTGCGCAGCGGTGCGGACAACAACGCGGAGACTGCGGCCCCGATGTTGATCCCCATGTAAAAAATATTGAACCCCGCATCGCGCCTCGGATCATCGGGGGCATAGAGATTACCGACCATCGCCGAGATGTTGGGTTTGAAGAACCCGTTCCCGATACAGAGCAGGATGAGGCCGGCGTAAAAGGTCGGAAGGCTGCGGACACCCAGGCTGAAGTAACCTGCGGCCATCAGGATTCCGCCGATGAACACCGACCGCCGGAAGCCGAGGTATCGATCCGCGATGAGCCCGCCGAGGAACGGCGTGAAATAGACAAATGCCAGATAGGTGCCGTAGATCTCGCCCGCCGTGGCGTTCGAGAATCCAAGCCCACCGCGCTCGGTGTCGATGATGTAGAGGTAGAGGATGCCGAGCATCAGGTAAAACCCGAGGCGCTCCCACATCTCGGTAAAGAACAGTGCCTTGAGCCCCCTGGGGTGTCCAAACGCCATGTATGTCTCCTCGGGATTCCATTTTGCGCCGCCGCGAATACGCGACGAAGCTCCGGAATCCTACCGCATCTCACCAGGCTGACCAAACCGGGTGGTCTGCTAGGATTCAGCCGTCGCGCCCGCGCGAAGAAACCGAAGTGAGACGAAGCCCATGATCCCATCCAACGCGACCCTCGAGTTCACCACCGCCCTGCTCATCGGCCTGCTCCTCGGGTCCTTTGTGGAGTACGCAGTCCACCGCCTGATGCACATGGGCAAGTTTATGGGCCCGAAGCACGCAAAGCACCACCGCAGGTTCGAGAGTCAAGGGTGGTGGGGCGAGTTTACCGACTACTCCCTGCCCGGGCTGCTGATCGTCTGGGCCGGTTTTCTGGTATCGATCCCCGCCGGGGTGGGCTTCGCTCTCGGCACCATCGGCTACGCCGCGTTTGCCGCCTATGCCCACCAGGTGCAGCACGAGAAACCGGACCTGGCCATATGGCTCGGCAGCCCGATCCACTATCTCCACCACCGCGAGAACATGTGGCACCACAACTTTGGCATCGGTGTCAGCATCTGGGACCGCCTCTTCGGCACCTACCGGACCGCCGACTGGCAACGCGAACGCCGGGTACGGGACTACCCGCTGCGGGAGTTCATCAGCATCCGGTGGCGCTGAGAAAGGGCTTGAGGCTTGGGGCTTGCTAACGTCCTTCCGGCTTCGTCCTCCGAGCTGGGCCGTGACTCATCGGCCGTCACGGCTCGCCACTGGGCCGACGGGCAAAGTTGCTCGACGTCCGACTTGACGAATCGTGAGAACGAGAATAGGTTGCACGTAGAAACAGAAATACGATCAGAAAAGGGTGGAGGTCCTCAGACCGACCGCCGCGAACAGAGGGGGGAGAACATGACCGAAGCTACGTGGCTCGATGAGGCGAAGAAGAATTCTGGATTGCTGATTTTTCTGGGAGTGCTGACGGTGATCTTCGGCGTCCTGGCTATCGCCGCGCCGTTCGTCACCGGAATCGCGGTGACGATGTTCGTCGGATTCCTGCTGGTTTTCATGGGAATTGCCAGGATCGTCTACGCCTTCAAGTCCGGGCAGTGGGGCGCCGGAATCTGGGGGACGATTATCGGGCTGCTCGGCGTCATCGCCGGGCTCGTGATCCTGTTCCGCCCGGGAGTCAGCCTCGCCTGGCTGACATTGCTGCTCGCCATCTACTTCCTGGTCGACGGCGTTTGCGAGATCATCGCCGCCTTCAAGATCAGGCCTGACCCAGGCTGGGGCTGGGAGCTCTTCAACGGCATCATCGCCCTCCTGCTCGGCATTATGATCTGGCGCCAGTGGCCGGTCTCGGGCGCCTGGGCGATCGGTGTCCTGGTAGGAGTCCACATCTTGATCACCGGATGGACGATGATCATCCTCGGCACCGGCGCACGACGCATCGCGGGAACCGTCGAGGACACGGTCGCGGATCTCGCCGACACGGCGGGAGATGCGGCCGAAAGCGCGGTTGACAAGGCCAAGGATTTCGCCGAAGACGTCGGTGACAAGGCCGAAGAGATGGTCGACAAGGCGAAGGACTTCGCCGGAGACGCCGCGGACAAGACCGAGGATGCCGTGGACGACGTTGTCGACAAGGCCAAGGACACGTTCGGCGGGGACAAGGACTAACCGCCAAGATAGTGAAAAGCCGCGAAGCGGCGACAGATACTTAGCCTGGGGCGTGAGCCCCAGGTTCGAGCGAGATAAATCTAGGAGCCCTGGAGGGGCGACAGATCACCGCCAACGTCGGAAGCCGC
>JAUXFS010000365.1 GCA_030622775.1 Rhodospirillales bacterium
CCCCCACCACCCCCCCCACCCCCGCCGCCACGCGGGCCGACGCCAACGCGCGGGCGCATCGCAACACGATCGAGACCCCTGGTGCGGCGCCGGTCCGCCGCCTGTTCGGCTGCATCCTTGGCACCATCCTGGTTGTCGCCGGGTGCCTGTTCGCGTCCGCGGCTTGGGCGGCCACGGACTGTCCGTGTTCCTCGGGCGAAGTCACCGTGGACGGCCGCGCCCGCTCCTATCGCGTGTGCGCGCCGGAGGGAATCGATATCCAGCTGCCCGTTCTCATGTACCTTCATGACAAGGGTAAATCGTCGCAACGCGCCTGCCGAACGACCGATTGGCACCGTTTGGGATCCGAGGCCAGCTTTATCACCGTCTATCTTCAGGGGTGCGACGCCGACGGTTCGGCGTGCGACGGCGCAAAAAGATATTTCTGGAACGACGAAGCGGTCGATACGGGCTCCGCTAACGACGACGTCGCCTATGTTCGCGCCGTGCTTACCGAGGTCGTTGCCGGCCACGAAGTGGATCCGACCCGTGTCTATGCGGTCGGCGTCGGTCAGGGGGCGAACATGGCTTCGCTGCTTGCCTGTCGCGCCACCGATCTGTTCGCCGCGGTCGCCCCGATCAACGGGGCCGCCAAGTTTTCCACGTGCGCGACCGACGGCAACCTCTCTTTGTTCCCGGTCAACGGCGACCAGGATAAGGCCATGCCGTGGTCGGGTTGTTGTAACAAGCGCGCGCGCGATCCACGCACCGGCAAGTATGTTGCCGGTTGCGAGGATTTGCCGGTGTGCGATCGGGACTCCGCATGGAGTCCCCCTGTGCTTGGCGGCTACCATCCGGTCGCGGCGGCGCTTGGCTATGACGATCTTCCCGGGCTCGAAGGCATCGCGGAGAGGGTGTGCTCGGTGATCACCGGCCCCTTCGCACCGCTGCCATGTCCGCAAGAGGTCGACCTTGATCAGGGAAGCTGCTATGGCGTCGAAGACTGCGCCCTCGGATCTGAACCGGGGCGGAGCGAGGTCCTCGGCCTCAAGCTGACCAACGGTCGCCAGAGCTGGAATCAGCTCGAAGATGTCGTCGACCTGAAACGCTACCTGTGGGCCCGGCTTTCGACTGCGCTCAAACAGCCGCTCGCCCCCGTCTGCGACGATGCGGTCGCCGACGTCTATGCGACGCCGGTGGCCGCCGCGGAAGCCATGTCACCGGGCACCATCCTTCGCTGCGCTCCCTTGCCGCCGCTTTCCGCCGAAGAACTCGCCCGTACCCTGAAGTGGGGGGCTCCCGGAGTCGAGGTGCTCACCGGGGTCAGCCGTACCCTGGTGTCTTATCGAACCAGTCTCGTCCCGGGCGAGCCGGCGGTCGGCAGTGCCGTCATCGTCCTTCCCGACGAACCGGCGCCAGGACCGCTGCCGGCGATCGTCGCCGGTCACGGCACGGCCGGCGTTGCCGATGCCTGCGCGCCGTCGAAGACCGGTGGCATCTCCCTGGCGCTAGCGTGGGCGGGTGTCGGCTACCCGGCGGTGATGCCCGACTACGCGGGCCTTGGCACCGAAGGGATCCAGCCCACCGCTAGTCTGACCGCGGTCGCGCGGTCTCAGTTGGATGGTGCCCGCGCCCTGATCAATGCCACGCCGGCCGGCCTGCTCGACGGCCGTGTCGTCCTTACCGGCCACAGCCAGGGCGGGGCCGGCGCGATCGTCGCCCAGGGACTGGCCCAGAGCTACGCGCCTGAACTGGACCTTTCGGCGGTTGTCGCCTTCGGGGCAATTTACGACCTCACTCATCCGCTGATGTCCGCCCGCTACCCCAATTCCAACATCAGCGGCGCAGGGGGGGTGCTCCGGGCGATCGCCGCCGCTGGCGTATACTCGGCCACCGCGGTCGTGCGCGGCGAGGACGCGGCCGCCGGCGTGTTCCAGCCGGCGATCCGCGACTTCACGGTGAACGCGATCAACGGCTCGTGCGCGCTGGAGATGGTCGGGTTGCTCGGGTGCGCGACCGACCCGGCGCAGACTCTGTGCACCGTGTCCGGTTACGTGCCGCCGGCGACCGTAGGGCAGATGTTCACCGCGGAAACCGTGAGCGGGTTCGCCGCCTGCCTCGGTGGTCCGGGCATCTGCACCGACGAAAACCGGGCGATCGTCGAGTTGACCAACAGGGCAATACCGCTGGATCGGGAAGGGGCCGATATGTTGCTTCTGGCCGGCATCTACGATTTCGTCGTGCCGGCGGTCAACGTCGCATGCTCGCTCGAAACCATCGAGCAGTCGTTCGGTCTTCAACCGGACGTCTGCGTGTCGTCCAACGGCCACTTCGACGTGGCTCAGGCCCAGACCGCCTACCAGATGGAGTGGGTCAAGGCCAAGCTCGCCGGCGAAGACCCACCCCCCTGCCCGGAGACCCTGACCCTGCCCGCCTGTCCGTTCTGGCGATAGCCGGGCATAGCGGCGGTCCGGCCGGGTCACTGTCCCTTGGCCGGATTCCGTCCCATCCGGCAATTTCCTTCCGGCTATCAGACATCGTCAATGGCCGCGCCGGGATTTAGCCAGAGATGGCGATCCGGCTCGACAAGGCGTTCGGCGGCGGCGCCGAGACCTGGTACCGCCTAGTGCTCTGGTTCCGTCGTATGGGTACCATATGTCGGAACCAGAGCACTAGTTCAGGCCAGCGGTAATATCGACCCCACTTGATCAGGCGGCCAGCGGCCTTCCTTGATAGATCCATTTGAAGGGCTTTGCCATGGTCTTGTTGAAGTAGTCGATGAAGGCCTCGATCTTGGCCTTGAGGTCGGCCTTTGAGGTGAAATTGCCGCGGCGGATGACTTTCCGGACCAGGATCGAGAACCAGATTTCGATCTGGTTGAGCCAGGAGGCATGGCGGGGGGTGAAGTGGAAGGCGATGCGGTGGGCAGCCTCGCGCAGGAAGGCCTCGCGGCTGGCCATGGATTTCAGGATGCCGTTCCTACCCTTCTCGCCGAGATCGGCGTCGATGCCGCCGGCCGAACTCACCGACCAGCCCGATTTATCCCTTTCGCTGATGCCGTTGACGACGAAGCCGTTGGTTCCGTCGAGGCCATACAGGTTGAATTCGTACGCGCTCATCTGCCCCCCTCCGTCGTTTCGACATAAGCCGATCGAGCAGTCCCGTTGAGCGATCAATGGATGGCGCGCTCGCGCGCGAAAGGGCTGTGTCGCGACGCCACCCACACCTTGCCCGGAACCCACCGAATCGGACCACCGATAATGCGCCCCGACGAAGAAGCCGCCCCGGAGGGCGGCTTGAGTTCGGTTAGAGGAGGAAAACCATGGACCGGATCTTCGAACCCCCACCGGTCCAACAATGGTGCTCGCGGGATAGGACAAGGTTATTCCCCATTTGGGGAATAACGCAAGCTTTTTTTCGTTCCCCAATCGTTCGCGCGACCAAGCGTCGACGGCTCGCGTCGGGCGCCTCCTAGAAGCTGAATCAGGTTCTTGTGGAGTTGGTCTGCTACTCCCTAAGTCGCAGGATATGTACTGCGCCGTTGGCCGTC
>JAUXFS010000303.1 GCA_030622775.1 Rhodospirillales bacterium
CACCGCCTGCCCCTTGCCGACACCGGCACTCCCGCCGGCGCTCAATAGCAGGCTGTGGGCGAAGGCGCCGCCCGAATCGGCGACGACCCGGGCGGTGACGAAACGGGCGTCCGGCTCGGGAACGAACTTCAGCAATTGTCTGAGCGTCGCGTTTTCCGCTTCGGGGTGACGGGCGACCGTCTGCCACTGAAGCAGGTGCTCCCGATCCTGATGCAGCCGCGCGTTCTCTTCGTGAAGGGCGATCCAACTCTGCACGTGCTCGCCGACCCGTGCGACGGCGTCCACCGGTTGCGACAGGATTTCGAGAATCGGCGCGACCGCCTCGTTCACCTGCATTCGAAGCTTTTCCATGAGAACGGCGTCGGCCTTGCCGAGCATCATCAGGGCGCCCGCTGTCAAAACAAGACCCACGTAGGCGAAGCGATGGGCAACAAGCCTGATCGCCCCAACCATTCGGTGGTCTAGTTTCGGTCTTTCGTTCAACCTGTCCCCTTTCCGAGTCAAATCACCAGGGGTTAAAACAGGGACCTATCGCCGCGGGAGCAATGCGGTCGCAAGATTCTAGAATAAATCCAATGGAAACAGAATCAAAATTTTGCCCCTAATACATGGAGCTCAGCACATTTCTCATTTTTTTCATTTCTTCGAGCGCACGGCCGGTCCCCAGGGCCACGCAAGACAACGGATCGTCCGCGACCGAGACCGGCAACCCGGTGGCGTGGCGAAGAACGTAGTCGATGTTGGCGAGCAGGGCGCCGCCTCCGGTGAGAACGATTCCCTTGTCGACGATATCCGCGGCCAGCTCCGGAGCCGTGTGTTCCAGCGCCACCTTCACCGCATCGATGATCGAGCCGACGGGCTCGGCGAGGCTTTCGGCGATCTGACGCTCGCTGATCACCAGTTCCTTCGGCACGCCGTTCATCAGGTCGCGGCCCTTGATCTCCATGGTGGCGCCGTCGCCATCCTCGGGCGGACAGGCGGAGCCGATTTCCTCCTTGATGCGTTCGGCGCTGCTTTCGCCGATCAACAGGTTGTGGTTGCGGCGGATGTAGGCGATGACCGCCTCGTCCATCTTGTCGCCGCCGACACGGACGCTGCGGGAATAGACGATTCCGCCGAGCGAGAGGACCGCCACCTCGGTGGTGCCGCCGCCGATATCGACGACCATCGAGCCGGTGGGCTCGGTCACCGGCAATCCGGCGCCGATCGCCGCCGCCATCGGCTCCTCGATCAGAGCCACCCGCCGGGCGCCGGCGCTTTCGGCCGATTCCTGGATCGCCCGACGCTCCACCGCGGTCGACCCGGACGGCACGCAGACGATGATCAGCGGACTGGCGAAAGTCCGCCGGTTGTGAACCTTGCGGATGAAGTACTTGATCATCTCCTCGGCCACTTCGAAGTCGGCGATCACGCCGTCGCGAAGCGGTCGAATCGCCTGAATGTTGCCCGGCGTTCGACCGAGCATGAGCTTGGCTTCCTCGCCGACCGCGAGGACCTGTTTTCTGCCCTTGAACTCGGCAATGGCGACAACCGAGGGTTCGTTGAGAACAATCCCCTTACCCTTGACATAGACCAGGGTATTGGCGGTTCCAAGGTCGATCGCCATGTCGGCGGAAAGGAATCCGAACAGCCTTGAGAACATTGTTCCTCGCTTGGTTCGACCGGTAGCGTCGATGGTTTCCGGAGTAGCCTGGCGCTGGAGTGCGATCCCCGGCACCATGGCCCCTTTTACAGCATATGCAATCGACAAGAAATGGTTCGTCCTTGTTCAGGCGGACAGCGCAGACGGTGCCGTCTTCTCGCGTTTCACCAAAAGCTTGTTCAGGGCGTTCACGTACGCCTTCACCGACGCCACCATCGTGTCGGTATCGGCGCCCTGACCGTTGACGGTTCGATCGTTCTCCTCGAGGCGAACGGTGACTTCCGCCTGGGCGTCGGTGCCCCCGGTCACCGCGTGAACCTGATAGAGCTGCAGCTTGGCCTCGGTCGGGAACAACTGCTTGATGCACTTGAACGCCGCGTCGACGGGCCCGTCGCCCGAGCCCTCGCAAGCACTGACCTTGCCGTCGATGTCCAGCTCCAGCACCGCCTCGGGCTTGGCGGTGCCGCATGAGATCGACAGCGACACCAGCTTGACCCGGTCGTTGGCGCGCAGCACCTCGTCGTCGACCAGGGCGACGATATCCTCGTCGAACACTTCCTTCTTGACGTCGGCCAGATCCTTGAACCGCCGGAAGGCGTCGCCGACGGCGTTGTCGCCCAGTTCGTAGCCCAGTTCCTTCAACTTCTCGCGAAATGCGTGTCGGCCGGAGTGCTTGCCCAGGACCAGCTTGGAGCGGGAAAGCCCCACCGACTCCGGGGTCATGATCTCGTAGGTGCCGGCGTGCTTCAGCATGCCGTCCTGGTGAATGCCGGCCTCGTGGGCGAAGGCGTTCGCCCCGACGATCGCCTTGTTGGGTTGGACGACGAAGCCGGTCACCGCCGAGACCAGGCGCGAGGCCCGCATGATGTGCTCGGTGCGGATGGTCGAATGGCACGGCATCCGGTCCTGGCGGGTCTTCAGCGCCATCACGATCTCTTCCATCGAAGCGTTGCCGGCGCGTTCGCCGAGACCGTTGATGGTGCACTCGACCTGCCGGGCGCCGGCCTGGACGGCGGCCAGCGAGTTGGCTACCGCCAGCCCCAGATCGTTGTGGCAGTGGGCCGAGATCACCGCCTTGTCGATGTTGGGAACCCGCTCGCGCAGCATTGTGATGATCGCCGCGAATTCGTCGGGAACCGCGTAGCCGACGGTGTCGGGAATGTTGATGGTCGTCGCTCCGGCGTTGATCGCCGCCTCGACGCAGCGGCACAGGAAGTCGTGCTCGGTGCGCGATCCGTCCTCGCACGACCATTCGACGTCATCGGTGAAGCGGCGGGCGAAACCGACGCTCTCGACCACCTTCTCGTAGACCGCGTCGGGCTCCATCTGCAGCTTGTACTTCATGTGCAGCGGGCTGGTGGAGATGAACGTATGGATGCGCCGGCGCTTCGCCGGTTCGATCGCCCGGGCGGTGAGCTCGATATCGCCGCGGGTGGCGCGGCTCAAGCCGCAGACCGTCGATTCGGTGACCACCTTGGCGATTTCGTGGACGGCTTCGAAATCGCCGTGCGAGGAGATCGGGAACCCGGCCTCGATCACGTCGACGCCCATCTCCTCGAGCACTTGGGCGATGTGCAGCTTCTCTTCCAGATTCATCGAGGCGCCGGGAGACTGCTCGCCGTCGCGCAAGGTCGTATCGAAGATGACCACTCGATTCGGGTCGGAATTGTTACTCATAGGGTCGTTCCTTCGTTCAAGCAGGTGTTGCGTACGCAGATATCGATGTCCGCATCCCCTAAACGCCTCTTAGAGCCACGATCGGCCCGTCGCGGAGCGTTCAGGGGCACCTAAGTCGAAGGTCACCACCAAGGAGGAGCGAGAAGGCACAACGTGTGCGCACGAAACGGCCGTCACGGGCACCCGTGACGAGGAACGATCCAAAGCCGTGTTCGCGATTTTCCAACATTGCCGCCAGCCGTTGGTTGGAGCTTTCCCGTTAAACTTGGGACAGCCTCCGTTAAATCAAAGTTAATTGCGACCAAAAGAGATAGTGCTTTCTTCCCGATGTCAACAAGATTGTCGGCGGCAAACGCCCGGTCGCGGAGACGCTTTCGCCCGCGTTCCCCCGTGTTCGCCGGCAATTGGTCAGTCGCCGGTCGAAGATCGGCCGGTGCCGATGTGACCGGCGATCAAGCGGGAGTCACGATCGCGTCGCGATGTAATCCTCAGACTGGAACTGCCGCCGAAGCATTCGGGGCCGGCGTCGGTGAGGTGGACGAAGCCGGCCGCGATCACCTCGGCCGGCGCGAATCGGTCGGCGACGTGCGAATGATAGTAGTCGCGCGGAAAGATCACCGGCAACTCGGCGCCGGCGCCACGCAGCACGATGTA
>JAUXFS010000302.1 GCA_030622775.1 Rhodospirillales bacterium
CTCCAACAGCGCGTCCATCGCCTTGCCCTGCTCGTCCCGGGAGATTACCGGCGAGCGGATCAGCCGCCTCAGGTCGCTGCTTTCGCCGATCATGCCGCCGATACGTTGCAACTCGTCGGCAACCTCGTTCAGCGCCTTGTTTGCTTCGGCGAGCTCGAATAGAGCTGTGGCATACCGATCGGCAAGGCCGGAGGAGCCTTTGGTCTTGGAAGTCACAGGGGAAACCCCTCGATCTTTTTCTTAAGCCGCGCCGACAAGGCGCATGTCCCGCAAAAACCGTGGCGCGAGGGGGTGTCACCCTCGAAGCGCCTGTTGTCTAACATACTCGTTCGGGGCTTGCAACCCGACTCCCGGGGGTTCGATCCCGCAAGAAACAAGCCGAAAACCGCCGTTTGAAGCGGGCCGACGTTCGGCGCGCCCGGAGTTGCGCCCGATCGTCGAAGAATGCGACGCGGACGGCCGGATTCCCTTGACCGGCATTCGTTGATTAAACCATAGGTTGATGTTGCTGCCGTCTTTTCGATGCGGATGCCGCATCGCAGTAACTTATATGGTCCGGGTTACTCTACAGGAAATTGAGCGGATCCACGTCCACCTGCACCCGCACCGAGCCCGGCAGCGATACCGTCGCCAGCCAGCGTCTGATCACCGCGGGCACGGCGACGTCCTTCGCGGCCTTGAGCAACAGACGCCGGCGATGGCGGCCGCGCAGGAGCGACATCGGCGCCGGCGCCGGCCCCAGCACCCGGACGCCGTCGTCCGCCGGCGCGGCGCGGCCCAAGGCGCGGGCGACCGCGTCCACCGCCGCTTCGTCGCGGCCCGAGACGATCAGCGCCGCCAGTCGGCCGAACGGCGGCATCCGCAGTTCGCGGCGCGCCTCCGTTTCGGCGGCGAGAAACCGGGATCGGTCGCCCGAGACCAGCGCCGCCATCACCGGGTGTTCGGGCATGTAGGTCTGCAGGATGACCTGGCCCGGCCGTTGGGCCCGGCCGGCGCGGCCCGCCACCTGATAGAGAAGCTGGTAGGTGCGTTCCGCCGCCCTGAGGTCACCGCCGGTGAGCCCCAGGTCGGCATCGACGACGCCGACCAGGGTGAGCAGTGGAAAATGGTAGCCCTTGGCGACGATCTGGGTGCCGATCACCACGTCGATCTCGTGCTCCTCGATCCGCCGCACCAGATCCCGGGCGGCGGCGGGCCCGGTCAGGGTGTCGCTGGTGGCCAGGGCATAGCGCAGGTCCGGGAACAGATCCGTCACCTCCTCGGCCAGCCGTTCGACCCCGGGGCCGCAGGCGGCGAGGCTGTCGGCGGCGCCGCACGACGGGCAGGTGTCGGGAAGCGGCGCCGAATGGCCGCAGTGATGGCACTGCAGCCGGCCGATCAACCGATGCTCGACCAGCCAGGCAATGCACCACGGGCAGCGCAACCGGTGGCCGCAGGTCCTGCACAAGGTCAGCGGCGCGTAGCCCCGACGATTGAGAAACAGCAGCGCCTGGGCGCCGCCGCTCACCGTTTCCGCCACCGCGTCGCGCAATGTCGGCGACAGCCAGCCGCCGCGTGGCGGCCGGTCGACGCGCTGGTCGACGACGGTGACCCGCGGCAACGGCGCGCCGCCATGGCGGTCCGGCAGGTGGGCGCAGCCGTAGCGGCCGTCTTCGACATTGACGATGGTCTCCAGCGACGGCGTCGCCGAGACCAGCGCGATCGGCAGATCGCCGAGGCGGGCACGGACCACCGCCATGTCGCGGGCGTTGTAGGCGACACCGTCGTCCTGCTTGAACGCCGCGTCGTGCTCTTCGTCGACGACGATCAGGCCAAGATCGCGAAAGGGCAGGAACAGGGCCGAGCGCGCCCCGACCACCACCGAAACACGACCCTCGGCCACCGCCCGCCAGGTGCGCCGCCGTTCGCCGCGGGTGAGATCGGAATGCCATTGCGCCGGGTCCGCCGCGAATCGGGCGTGAAACCGGGTCAGCCACTGGGCGCCGAGGGCGATTTCGGGGAGCAGAACCAACGCCTGGCGCCCTTGCTCGAGGGTTTCGGCGATCGCCTCGAAATAGACCTCGGTCTTTCCCGAGCCGGGAACTCCGTCGAGCAGGGTGACGGCGAAACCGCCGCCGACCGCCCGGCGCAACCCCTGCGCCGCCCGGGTCTGGGCCGGGGACAAGGTCGGGCCGGGCCGCCGCCAGTCGGGCGCCGGCGGCGGCGGCGGCCACCGCTCCACCGCCGCGATCAGCCCGGCGCCGGCCAACCCCTTGATCACCGAAGTGCCGACGCCGGCCTCGCGGGCCAGTTCCGCGGCCGAGAGCGGCGGTCCGTCGGCGAGCACGTCGAGCACCCGGCGCCGCGCCGGCGACAACCGGGTGTCGTCGTCCGGCGGTTGCGACAGGACGTAGGCCGTGGCCGGCTTCGGCGGCTGCAGCGCCTCGGGGATGCTCATCACCATCCGCAGCACCGATCCCAACGAATGAACCGTGTAACCGGAGACCCAGTGGACGAATCGCCGCGACTCCGGCGGCAACGGCGGGACGTCGCAGCGGTCGAGCACGTCCTTCAACCGGTCTTCGCCGATCGCGTCCGAGCCGGGTCCCCAGACCACGCCGGCGACCTGCCGGGCGCCGAACGGAACCTGCACGAAGTCGCCCTCGGAAAGGGCCATTCCCTCCGGAATCCGGTAGTCGTAGGCGCCGGCGAGCGGCAGCGGCAACAGCACGCCGACCCGCTCGCCGGATCGATAGCGGCGTTCGCTGACGGCGGCGTTGGTGCGGCGTTCGGCCATGGGTGTATAATAGCGGTTAGCAGCCCGGGATCGAATCTGGTATACGGCCGTGTCATGACCCAGGAAAGCGAAGGTATCCCAGCCGACGGGGCGACGGCCGACAAAGCCGCCGACGCCGCCACGGAAAACACCGCCGAAAAAGCCACGGAAACAGCCGCGGACACCACCGCCGTGACCGCCGATCAGGTCGCCGAGTATCTGCGTCTCGATCCGGAATTCCTCGCGGTTCGGCCCGAGCTGTTCAAGTTGATGACGGCACCGGCGCGGTGGAGCGGCGAATCGGTCGTCGACATGCAGCGGTTCAGGGTCGAGATCCTGCGCGGCGAACTCGATGGCCTTCGCGACACCGCCCACGAGGTGATCGAAACCAGCCGGTCCAACATGGCCTTCCAGAGCCGCACCCACGACGCGGTGCTGGCGGTGCTGGCGGCCGAGGACATCCAGGCGCTGATCGAGGTCGTGACCGACGAACTGCCGGTGTTGCTCGACGTCGACATGGCGGTCATCGGCATCGAGCCGACGGAGTCGCCGGCGGTGGCGAACTCGGACATCGGCCGCCTCGACGACGGCGATGTCGACCGGCTGATCGGAGTCGGCCGGGAAGTGGCGCTGATCCGCGAGATGACCGACGACGGCACCATCTTCGCCGGCGGCGCCGGGCTGGTGCGTTCGGCGGCGTTGGCGCGGCTGCGTCCGGGCGCGGCGGCGCCGAGCGGTCTGCTGGCGTTGGGCCTGCGCCGCGAGGGCGCCTTTCACCCCGGCCAGGGCACCGAGCTGTTGCGTTTCCTGGCGCGGGTCGTCGAGCGGTGTCTGCGGCGGCTGTTGGACGATCGCACTTGAACGGGCGTACTTGAGCGTGTCCGTGGGCGGGTCCGTAGCCGAGCCCGCGGTCGTCTCCCCGGCGCTCGCCGCGGCCGTCGATGGTTGGCGCGCATGGCTAACCGGCGAACGGCGGGTGTCGGCCAACACGGTGGCGGCCTACGGCCACGATCTGAACGCGTTCCTCGCCTTCCTCTGCCGCCACCTCGGATCCGCGCCCGGACTTGGCGACCTGGAGGCGCTGACTCCCGCCGACTTCCGCGGCTACCTCGCCGAACGCGCCTCGTCGGGGCTGGCCCGCAGCTCGATCGCCCGGGCGATGGCGACGCTGCGCAGCCTGTTCCGCTTCCTCGACCGCAACGGCCTCGCCCACAACACCGC
>JAUXFS010000316.1 GCA_030622775.1 Rhodospirillales bacterium
CGCGTCCGACGCCCCGAGCGAGCGTGAAACGCGACCCGCAGGGCGGCCTTCCGAGCCCCCCGGCGTCGTTGCGCGGCGCTTGTGATGCCCCAGCATCACGGCGCGCCACGCGCCTAACCAGGCGAACTCGGAAGGCCGTCGTATGGGTACTATATGTCGGAACCAGATCACTAGGGCCGACACATGGTCCCGAACGAACGTCGTGTGGCGGCGCGCAGGCCGCGTGTCCACCGCCGGTGCGGTCTGTTTCGTGCTCTATTTCTTGATTGAGAGGGCCGTTACGGCGTACCAAAGCCAGCACGTTCAGTGATGGCGAAGCCGTCACCGTAGCCAAGGAAGGGCATCGTATGCCGTCGCGTCTTCGATTGGGCGTCAATATCGACCACGTTGCCACCATCCGCAACGCTCGCGGTGGCCTCCATCCGGACCCGGTACGCGCCGCAAGACTGGCCGTGCGGGCTGGCGCGGACGGGATCACGGCCCATTTGCGCGAGGATCGAAGGCATATCTCCGACGAAGACATAACGGCTTTGAGCCGCGAGCTTCCCGTTCCGCTCAACCTGGAGATGGCGGCAACCGAGGAAATGCTCGAGATCGCTTTACGTCACAAACCCCATGCGGCGTGTATCGTTCCCGAGAAGCGGGAGGAACGGACCACGGAGGGTGGTCTCGATGCGGTCGCGGGCCGCGAGCATCTGGAGCCCTATGTCCGCGCTCTCGGTGATGCCGGGATACGGGTATCGTTGTTCGTCGAGCCCTCGCTGGCTCAGTTGGACGCGGCCCGCGGCCTTGGTGCGCCGGCGATCGAACTCCACACAGGGGCGTACTGTGAGACGCATGGCGAAGCTCGGCAACGAGAATACGCGCGCATCGTCGCGGCGGCCAAGCATGCCGAATCCCTCGCCCTCGAGTGTCATGCCGGACACGGGCTTACCTTCGACAACGTGGGGGAGGTCGCGGTAATCACTTCCATCGTAGAGTTGAACATCGGCCACTTCCTCGTGGGCGAGGCGATATTCTGTGGTCTCGAGAGCAGCATCATGCAGATGCGCGTTCTGATGGACAAAGCCCGCAGCGCCGACGTTGCGGATCTTGTTGTGGCGTGAGCGGCAATGATCATCGGCGTCGGAACCGACCTGTTGGATATACGCCGTATCGAGCGGACTCTGGAGCGGTTTGGCGAGCGCTTCTGTGCCCGCGTGTTCAGTGAGGTCGAGCGGACGAGGTGCGAAGGACGTGTAAACCGTTCCGCACGCTACGCCCTGCGCTATGCCGCGAAAGAGGCGTGTTCCAAGGCCCTCGGCACCGGCTTTCGGCAAGGCGTGTTCTGGCGTGAAATCGGTGTCGACAATCTGCCGTCGGGGAAGCCCTTCCTTACGTTGAGCGGTGGTGCGCGAAAGCGGCTCGACGAATTGACGCCAGAAGAAATGACCGCCGAAATCGAGTTGTCGTTAACGGACGAGTATCCTTTCGCCCACGCGATGGTGGTGATCTCGGCGGTGCCGGCGGCTGACGACGATCCTGAACGGCAGGTGACTTGACAGTGACGTCCGCCCCTGGCTTCATCGGCTGCGCTGGCTTGCCCCCGTGCCTGTCAAATCGACCCTGCCAAAATCTGTCAACTAGGCTGCATTCTCAATGGCTCATGCAAAATCGGGCGGGTTCAAGGAACTCGTCAAGACGGTAGTTTATGCGGTGGTCATCGCGCTCGCCGTCAGAACCTTCGCCTATGAACCCTTCAGTATCCCGTCTGGTTCGATGATTCCGACATTGCTCGTAGGGGACTACCTGTTCGTCTCGAAGCTTTCTTATGGTTATAGCCGGTACTCGCTCCCGCTGAGCTTGCCGCTCATCCCGGGACGGATCTTCGTCACCGAACCGGAGAGGGGCGATGTTATGGTCTTCAAGCTGCCAACGGACAATAAAACAGATTATATTAAACGCATCGTTGGTCTTCCTGGCGATAGAATTCAAGTGGTCGAGGGTATTTTGCACATAAACGGAACGCCCGTGAAGCGCGAATTCGTTGACGACTACACCATTTCAGACAGTTATGGCGGTGTTCGCCGTTATCACCGCTATATAGAAACGCTGCCAAACGGCCGAGAGCACTACATTGTTGAACTCGGCGACAATGGTCCCTTTGATAATACCGATATTTACACCGTTCCGGAAGGCCACTACTTTGCGATGGGCGACAACCGCGATAGTTCGCGCGATAGTCGGTTTCTCGGGGAAGTCGGATATATTCCGTTGCGGAATTTGGTCGGCCGCGCCGAGTTCATCTTCTTTTCGATTGACGGGGACGCCTGGAAGATATGGGATTGGTATCGGTCCGTGCGTTTCGACCGCATTTTCCAGGGCATCCAGTGACTGACGGTGAGGTCAATCAATACGGAGGCCGGCCCGAGGCGTTGGAGCTCAAGTTGGGCTACCGGTTCAAGGATTCCGCGCTGCTTGAACAAGCCCTGACCCATTCGAGCATGTCTGGCGCCGGTGGGGATCGCTTGTCTTCCAACGAGCGCCTCGAATTTTTCGGAGATCGTGTGCTGGGGCTGGTGATTGCCCACCTGTTGTTTCAGCGATTTCCCGACGAGCATGAAGGCGATTTGGCGCGTCGCCATGCCGCATTGGTCCGAAAGGAAGCACTGGCGCGCGTCGCCATTGAGACCGACCTGGGCGATTGTGTTCGAATGTCTCGAGGTGAGGACGATGCGGGGGGGCGGAGAAATCCCGGGCTCCTGGCCGACGCATGTGAGGCGGTGATCGGCGCCATCTATCTCGATGGCGGGTTGGAGGCGGCCGCGGACTTCGTTCACGGCTATTGGCGGGTGCTTGTGGACGAGGACACGACTCCGCCAAAGGACGCGAAGACGATGCTACAGGAATGGGCTCAGGGTCGGGGACTGGCACTCCCACAATACCGTGAAACGGCGCGGAAAGGCCCGGCTCATGCTCCGATATTCTCTGTTGAGGTTGCGGTTTCGGGGATTGCGCCGGTAATCGGCGTCGGCCCGTCGAAAAGGGCGGCCGAACAGGCCGCGGCCGAATTGGCCCTGACAGGGGTTCAGGGGCGGAACGAAGAATGTCAAGCCGAGTTGCGGTGACATAGCCGTGCGGAACGAGCTTGCACGGAGCACCGGAGAAGACGGAATCACCCGCTGCGGTTTCGTCGCCGTGGTCGGCAGTCCGAACGTCGGCAAATCCACTCTCGTCAACCGGTTCGTGGGCGCCAAGGTCGCCATTGTCTCGCCGAAGGTACAGACCACCCGCTCCAAGGTTTTGGGAATCGTCATCGAGGGCGCGACCCAAGTGGTGCTCGTCGATACACCGGGTATTTTCGCGCCGCGAAAGAGGCTCGACCGGGCGATGGTCGCGGCCGCGTGGAGTGGCGCGACCGATGCCGACGAGATCTTGCTTCTGGTGGATTCCGAGAGAGGGATCGACCCCAATACGCTTCGCATCATCGAACAGCTCAAGTCATGGCGGCGAAGAGCGATTCTCGTCCTGAACAAGGTCGACCTCGTTGGCAAGCCGGAACTTCTCGTGCTGACGGGAAAGCTGGCGGAGGAGCGGATCTTCGCGGAGACCTTCATGATTTGCGCCGAGACCGGAGACGGCGTCGGCGATCTATTGTCCTCCCTCGCCGCGCGATTGCCCCAGGGGCCGTGGTTGTATCCGGCCGACCAGATCTCCGATATGCCGAGCCGCCTGTTTGCCGCAGAGATCACCCGAGAGAAGCTCTATCTGCAACTACAACAGGAGCTTCCGTACGCATGTGCGGTCGAAACGGAGAAGTGGACCGACCAGGACGACGGCAGCGTTCGAATCGACCAGATAATCTATGTGGAGCGTTCCGGCCACAAGGGGATCGTGGTCGGAAA
>JAUXFS010000499.1 GCA_030622775.1 Rhodospirillales bacterium
GCGCCGGCGTGGTCCCGGGCGATGTCGATGACGACGGCGCCGCGCGAAAACCCGGCGCCCGCCGGCTCCGGCCGGCCGAACGGCGAATCGTAGTCCTCGACCGACCCGATCAGCCGGAAATCGGTCAACCGCCATCCGGGGGGGAGCGCGTCGGGGGCGAAACGGCTGCCGGACCGGTCGAGATCGAGGACCAGTTCGTCGGCGGCGAACGGCGTTTCGACCACCAGCGTCAGCCGATGATGATCGAACGGATAGCGCGAGATGTCCCATCGCTGGTTGATCACCGCCTGGGCCATCGCGCTGACGTAATAGGTGCCGTCCTTGAGCCGCCGCTCGGTGATGTTCTCGTAGCTCAGCCGGCGGGCGTTGAGGAACTGGGTGTCGCGCAGCGGATCGAATTTCGATTTCCCGTACCGCCACCAGACGAACAGCGAGGCGCCGTAGCTGTCGTCGGCGGGATCCACGTCGTGGATCGACAGCACGTAGGCGCCGAAGGTGACCCGGTGCGGCCCCTCCTCGGCCTTGGCCTTGGACTTGGCCTTTGCCGCCGCGGCGTCGAACGGCAGGCAGGCCAGCGAGACGAGCACGAGCAGGAGAAGCAGCGCCGACGGGATACGGATCACACTCATGGGCTATTCGGCTGCTCCGAAAGGGTCAAGGGTCGGCGGGTACTATGCTGCGAGACCGGGAGCCGGGCAAGGTCGGGATCGACGGCGCCTGCCCCGCATACGGGTTCCCGCCGGCCCCTCGCCAACGGTGCGACCGGTCGCGGCGTCGGCGAGGGGCCGGCGGCCGGATCCGCCCGAATGGGCGTCGCTTGCAGGCTGGCGCGCCGCGTCCCCCGGGTGTACCCTTCCGAAACCAACCCGTTACCCAGACGACTAGGAGGCGACGGTGATCGGTGTGTCGACCGACGCGACCTCGGTACGGGCGCAGTTGGAGAACGTCCACGCCAGTCTGAGGGAAGAGCTGCCGGGGATCGAACGGGTGGCGGTGGCGGTGTACGACGACCGCACCGACATGCTGGAGACGTTCATCCACAGCACCGACGGCGACGCGCCGTTCGCCCTCTACGAGGCCAAGCTCGCCGACGTCCCCTCCCTCGCCGAACTCGCCCGCTCCCACGAGGAACGGATCATCGGCGACCTCGAGGCGCTCCGGCGCTCGCCGGCCCACCATACCCGCCGGCTCCTGGAAACCGGCTATCGATCGAGCTACACCAAGCCGTTCTACGACCACGGCGAGCTGTTCGGCTTCGTGTTCTTCGATTCGCAGCAAACCCACTACTTTACCGACACCGTCGTCCGCCACCTGTCGCTGTACTCCCATCTGATCTCGCTGTTGATCATCAACGCGCTGACCCCGGCGAGCATGCTGCGATCGGCGGTCGACATCGCCCGCGAGATGAGCCACCTCCGCGACGAGGAGACCGGCGCCCACCTCGACCGGATGTCCCGCTACGCGCGGATGATCGCCAGGACCCTGGCCGACCGCGAGGGCCTCGACGACGAGTTCGTCGAGTTCGTGTTCCTGTTCGCGCCGCTGCACGACGTCGGCAAGATCGCCGTCCCCGACCGGGTCCTGCTCAAGCCGGGAAGGCTGACGGCGGCCGAGTTCGAGATCATGAGGAGCCACGTCGACAAGGGGGTGGCGATCATCGACAAGATGGCCGACAGCTTCGGCGTCGGCCTCGCCCAGCACATCGACATCCTGCGCAACATCGTCCAGTTCCACCACGAATCCTTCGACGGCAGCGGCTATCCGGCGGGGATCGCCGGCCGCGACATCCCGCTGGAGGCGCGGATCGTCAGCGTCGCCGACGTGTTCGACGCGCTGACCACGCGGCGTCCCTACAAGGAGGCGTGGTCCAACGAGGACGCCTTCGCCCTGCTCGACGACCTCGCCGGCAAGAAGTTCGACGCCGACTGCGTCGAGGCGCTGTCGTCCAACCGCCCCTGGGTCGAGCGCATCCAGGACCGCTTCCGGCTCACCCACGGCGCCTTCGAAGGTTTCCACGAGGCCTACCTCGAGGACCTGTAGGGCCGGCCCGTTGTTCCCACCGACCCGGCCCGACCGGGCCCGAACCCTCGTTTTGACGACGGTTTTGACGACGTTTCGGCCTGTTTTGACGACATTCGTTACGCCCCCGTGGCACTCAACCCCTTGATTTCAAACGAAACACCTCCGGGCCAAACATTAGAGGTATACAAAAGTATACAAAAGTATACATATTTTCGGCTAACGCCTTGATTTTCCTCGAAAGGCCATTTTCGGGCAGGTATACAAAAGTATACATGAATGTGCGATAGCGCCTTGATCTCAAAAGTTTTTTCCCCGAAACAAAAGTATACATTTTTCGTCAAATCGCGTCGCATTCTCAAAATCGGACACTCGCCGGGCCTGTCCGCCGAAGCCTTGGCGAAGGAGGAAAAAGCCCGAGCCGGGACACACCTCGCCCGCCAGCAAACGGGGGCTGGCTCTCCCCGGTCGAGAAACCCTTTATAGGGCATATATGCCCTAACTGGGCGCAAGTCAAGGAATTTGTTCTTTAGAATCCTGATCGTCAAGCACTCGACTCGAACGGGATCGCCAGCGAGGCGGCCCCCCGGGCCACAAGGCCGTCCACGAGCGGGGCGTCGCTCCTTAGCCATGAGGCCGGTCGCCGGCCAGCTATCACCGGGCGCAATTAGATATCACGTCCCGAGAACACCCGTCCCCAGAACACCATGTCTCCAGAACACCGGGAAACGGCGTGCC
>JAUXFS010000263.1 GCA_030622775.1 Rhodospirillales bacterium
AGGGTCAGCGGCGCCGAAAGGTTGAGGGTGCCGGCGAACACGCGGGTGCCCGGCGCCGCCGGTTTCGGCACGCTTTCCCCGTCGATCAGCCCGGTGTCGAGGTCGCTCTGCCCGTCGATCACCTCGCCGTCGACGGGAATGCGCTGGCCGGCGGCGGTGAGCACGGTCATCCCGGGCTCGACCTGGGCGGGCGGCAGGGTCCGCCGCCGCCCGGAGGGCTCGACCACCGTCACCGCCGCGGCGCCGAGGGCGAGGAGGTTCTCCGCCGACGATCGCGCCCGGCCGCGGGCTCGGGTGTCCAGATACCGCCCGACCAGAAGGAAAAACAACAGCGCGATCGCCGAATCGAAATAGGCGTGCTCGGCCCCCGCCGCCGTCTGGTAAACGCTCATCGCCGCCGCCAGGACCACCGCCAGCGAGATCGGCACGTCCATGTTGACCCGACCGGCGACCAGCGCCGACAACGCCGAACGGAAGAACGTCACGCCGGCATAGGCAATCGCCGGTAACGCGATCAATCCCGAGATCCAGTGGAAGAGGTCCCGTGTCGCCGGCCCCATCCCCTGGAACTGACCGGCCCAAACGGAAACCGACAACAGCATGACGTTGCCGGCGGCGAACCCGGCGACCGCCATCGCCCGCAACAGCTGCTTCTCCCGCCGCTCGCTCTCGCGGCCGATCAGCGCCGGATCGTACGGCACCAGCCGGTAGCCGAGCCTGTTGACGCTCGCCGCCAGGATGTCGGCGGCGGCTTCGTCCGACCGCCACCTCAGCGCCAATCGCCGGGTGGTCATGTTGACCCGCGCCGAGACGACCCCCGGCCGGCGGGCGAGCACCGATTCGATCAGCCACACGCAGGCGGCGCAGTGGAGTCCCTCGACCATCAGGTTGATCGACCGAACACCTCCGCCCTCGTCGCGTACGTAGGCGGCGTAGTCGATCTCCGGCGAATCCTCGTCGGGCTTGAGCGGACGCTGAGCCGGATCGATTACCCGGCGGCGGTAGTACCCCTCCAGCCCCAGGCCGTTGACCAGATCATAGGCCGCCCTGCACCCCGCACAGCAGAAGTCCTGTCCCGCCGAAGAGGCGGCCGGTACATCGGACCCGCAGTGCAGGCACCCCGGATTCCGCGGGGAAGGCCCCTCTCCCGTTGCCGTCGAAGGGGTCAAGGAACGGAGAGCCGGCGGCTTTCCTGGAAGTTGTCGCCGCCCCGGTGGGCATGGATATGCGCATCCCACTGGCCAGGCAGCGGCAGGGAGACCGTCGCGCCATAGACCCCGCCGCCCCGGTGGTCCAAGTCGACCTCGACGTCGAACCCCTCGTGGGTGGGACGAAGCAGCACCGCCTCGACATCCAGGTTTTGCAGCGGGCGGCCGTCCTTGCCGACAAAGGTGACGGTGAGATCGCCAAGCCGCCGGCCGTCCGTCGCCTCGACCGGCGCGAAGGCCAGGCCCATTCGCCAACCGCGCCGGCCTTGCTCGCGGGCGGCGGCGAGGGTGCGGTTGTATTCCAACCCCTTCCGGTAATACTCGTCGGTCGCGAGGCCGGGCCAGGTCGCGACCGCCAGGGTGGCCAGGACGCCGTTGACCGCGATCACCACCAGCATGCCGCCGACGAAGATCCACGGATACCACCAGCCGGGCTGCCGCGGCCGCGCCATCGCCCGTTAACCACCGGGACCGAAGAACGCCGTGGAATGCTCCACGACAACGCCGGTTTCGGTGTCGGTCAGCACGAAGGACATGTCTGTCGACTTGCCGGCGAGGTTCTCCCGCGACGCCTTGACGAACACCCGGAAACTGCCGATGTCGTCGGGCTTCACCGGCAGCTCGACGACCGGCACGCTGTCGGCCTCGTAGCCGATGACCGACAAGGTGGCGCCTTCGATCCCTTCGGTGGAAAGCGTGTAAGTCTTGGCCTCGCGCTCCATGTTCAGCACCTTGAAGGTGAAGCCGTTGCGGACGGCGCCGTCGGACAGCCTGACGTAGAGCGGCGAGCGGTCGTGCAACACGTTGACCTCGAGGCGGGACCGGGTGGCCAGGCTGAACACCATCACCGCGACGACGACCGCGAGGATGCCGATGTAGGCGAGAATGCGCGGCCGGAACATGCGCAACCGAGTCGGTTGGCCATGCTCCCGGGCGAGTTGGTTGTTGATGGAATCGTAGGTGATCAGTTCCGGCGGCAGACCGAAGCGGCTCATGACCGAGTTGCAGGCATCGACGCACAAGGCGCAGCCTATGCAGGCCATCTGCTGACCATCGCGGATGTCGATCCCGGTCGGGCACACTTGCCAGCACAGGCCGCAGTTGACGCAATGGCCGCGGTCCTCGAAGGATTGGTCGTGCTTGGCGGCGCCCCGCGGCTCCCCGCGCCATTCCTCGTAGGTGACGATCAGCGAGTCCTCGTCGAACATGGCGCCCTGAAAACGCGGCCACGGGCACATGTAGATGCACAGCTGTTCGCGCGCCCAGCCGGCGAGTACGTAAGTGGTGGCGCTGAACAGGAAAGTGAAGCTGTAGACGGCCGTCGACGCCTGACCGGTGAAGAAGTCGACGACGAAGGTCGGCGCATCGATGAAGTACATGATCCAGGCGCCGCCGGTCGCCAGGGAGATCAACAGCCAGACCGCGTGAGTGGCCAGCTTCTTTCCGACCTTGGCGAGGGTGAGCGGCCCCTTCTCGAGGCGAATGCGGGCATTGCGGTCACCCTCGATCTTGCGCTCCACCCACATGAACAGGTCGGTCCATATCGTCTGCGGGCAGGTGAACCCGCACCACACCCGACCAAACCAGGCGGTGGACAAAAACAACCCGACAGCGCCGATGATCAACAGGCCGGTCAGGTAGTAGACCTCCTGCGGCCAGATCTCGATGAAGAAGAAGTAGGCTCGGCGCCCCGGCAGGTCGACCAGGAGCGCCTGATTGGGAGCGTTCGGGCCGCGGTCCCAGCGAATCCACGGGCCGATGTAGTAGAGTCCGAGGAGGATCCACAAGGCGGCCCACTTCAGCCTGCGGAAGAAGCCCTTGACGCTGCGCGGGTAGATCTCGGTCCTGCTGGCATAGAGCGGCTCTTTCACGGGCTTCGGCGGCTCGCCGCCCGCGCCCGTCCCATCCGCTCGCTTGCGGCGGCGCCGCACCGGTTTTTCGTCGGCATTGCCGATGAATGCCGTATCCGCGGTCGCCATGGTCTCCCTTTCTCGCTCCTCTCGCGTCGCCGTTCGCCCTTGCATCCCCTGCGCGTGCGGTGAAGACCACTGGCGACCGATCATCGCGGCGTCTCCCCCCGAAAACGCGCCACCCCTGTATATTAGAATTAGTTAATAGTAGCAAGCCGCACGCACGGCCGGGTGGGGGCGGACCTACTGCCCGCCACCCAGGGAATGCACGTAGATAGTCACCTGCTTGATGGTCGCGTCGTTCAGACGATCCACCCAGGCCGGCATCACCCCGTGCCTGGGTTTGGTGATCTGGGCGACGATCGCGTCTTTGGTGCCGCCGTAGAGCCAGATGTCGTCGCTGAGGTTCGGCCCGCCGACCTCCGGCAGGCCCTTGCCGTCCTCGCCATGACAGGCCGCGCACTGTTCCTCGAAAATCTCCGCACCCTCCTCGTTAGCGGCGCCGGATCCGGAGAGCGACAGCACGTAGTCGGCGACCGCCGAGATCTGTGCCGGCTCGAGAAGCTCGTCGGCGCCGAAAGCCATCATCTCCGAGTAACGCGTTTCGTCGTGGTCGGAGCGGATGCCATAGGCGATGGTGGTGTGAATATCCTCGAGGGTCCCGCCCCAGATCCAGTCGTCGTCGGCAAGCACCGGAAAGCTCGGCGCGCCGGCGCCACCCGAGCCGTGGCAGGGGGCGCAGTTCTCGCCGAAGATGAACCCCCCTCCGGCCATGGCGAACTGCAGGAGATCCGGATCCTCGACGATCTCGCCCACCTCCAACTCGGAAAACTTGTCCACCCAGACCGACCGGCTTTCACGCACCGCCTCCAGGTCCGCGACCAGATTGGCTCGCGATGAATAGCCGAGCAGGCCCTTCGTATAGCCGCTCAACGACGGCCACGCGGGATAGGCGATCATGTAACCGATCGACCAGATGATCGTGGCGTAGAGGACCCACAGCCACCACCTCGGCAATGGTGTGTTGAGTTCCCGGATACCGTCCCACTCGTGGCCCGTGGTCTCGGTACCGGTCAAGGCATCCGTTTCCTTCTCGGCCATCTTATCCTCCGTTCTCTTCCCTAAACGGGATCTTCGCGTCATCCTCGAAACGCTTCTTGTTCTTCGGCCGGAAG
>JAUXFS010000348.1 GCA_030622775.1 Rhodospirillales bacterium
GCTGTAATACCAACAGCCTTAACTATTGAGCGTTATGATCCCATTTTCGCACACCAGTAGAACTCATATCCGTCACTGAGCATCAATCTCGCCCTCCGAAGGCAGAGGTCACAGGTTCGAATCCTGTCGGGTGCGCCAAAATTTCCCCGAATTCAAGCGTGTCAGCGCGCGCAACCGTTCTTTCTCGCCTGGAATGCCGTGACGTCCGGCGACGCAACGGTTCATCAGATTGGTATCGATTCGAACTCCTGCACACCCTCTTTCGGCAGGTCGAGTTAACGCAAGCAGGATGCGATAGTCGACAGAGGGATGCCGAGACCATAAGCCAGGCTGGCGGCCGCCATGGTATTGGCAACGCGCTGATTTCCGTTGGTTTCGCCCGAGGAAGAAATTTCAGCGATCCCGACGATCCTCTCGACCGAAGATCCGCGTGCCAGTGCAATTTCGTTACCGGCTTCTGATGTTCTCATAAACACGCTGGTGCCGCCGGCGGCGAGGACACGTTCGACCGACGGGTTTCGGGGGTCGGACGAAAAAGCGATGACTTTTGTCGGTGGTAAATCGGCCATGATGTCGCGGCAAAGCTTGTCGTCGGCATTCAACACCACCGCCTCCTGCGCAGCATCGACCACTTTTCGCTTGAGGCTCGCGACGCTTTCGAGCGACGTCGGCCCGTTATCGCCGATTTCCTCCCCTTCGACGTTCAACAAGGCCGCGACATCACATCGCTCCAGATACATCCCTCTTTCCAGCAACCCTTCCCTTCCAATTTCCAGAACGGCAGCAGTCACCAAAGGATCGATCATGACGGTTGCCGCGCCTTGAACACCCGCCCCGTTGCCTTGCCAGATCTGCTCATTCCCGATTTCGACGCCGGAGGTGGTCGCGCAGCCGACGACGTGACCGACTTTCGCGAGGATGCCGGCAAGAATCTGCGCGGTCGAGGTCTCGCCGCGTGTTCCGGTGATCATCGCCGTCGGAATGCGCCCCTGCTCGCCCACGGGGTATATGGTTTCGAGGATCGGAGCGACAACATCCATTGACGGGTTCGCCACCCAATGCGGTCTGAGGCCCGGACAGCAATTGACCTCACAGATGCCGCCACCGACCTCCTTCCAAGATCGGGTGATATCCGGGCAGATCAGATCGACCCCGGCGACCTGAAGTCCGAGCGCGCGCGCTGTCCTTTCGGCCAAGCGGATGTTGTCCGGATGAATCGTATCCGTCACGTCAATTGCGCTGCCTCCGGTCGAAATGTTCGCGGTCCCGCGGAGTGTGACAGCCTGTCCGCCCCCTGGAACGCTTTCGAGATGGAGGCCCTGCCGCCGAAGAATTCGCCGCACCTCGTCGTCGATGGTGATCAGGGTCATGACACGACTGAACCCGAACCCCCGACGAGGATCGGTGTTGGCTTTGTCGATCAAGGTCGAGATACTTAGAACACCATCGCCGACGACGGATGCCGGAACCCTTCGCGCTGCGGCGATGAAACGACCGCCCACCACCAAGAGACGATGATCGGCTCCCGGGAAAAACGATTGAACAAGAACAGGCCAGTTCTTTTTCGCGATCTTGGACGCGGCGTCTCGGGCTTCATCCGAACTGCGTAGATCTATCGCGACATCCTCACCCTTGTGGCCATGGACCGGTTTGAGGACCACAGGGAACCCCATGGTCTCGGCCGTTTTGACGGCCATTTCGACACCCCGCACTGTGGCGAATTTGCCCGAAGGGAGGCCGACCTTCTGGATGGTTCTGCAGGTAAGATCTTTGCTGTTCGAGTACACGCCGGCCAGAAACGATTGGGCGCTTGTCATCGACTCCCGGAGCCGCCCTTGCTTGTGTCCTTGGCCGAGTTGAATATCCCGATAGGTAGAAGAAATCCTGAACCAAGGAATTCCCCGTCTAGAGGCAGCCTTTGCCAGGGCTCTGGTCGTCTGGTCCATGCCGGGGGAATGGCACCCCTTTCTTATCTGATCGATCGACTTCTCGACGTCGTCTGCACTCGAGCCTTCAATAGCGGCCAGTTGATTGGTCAGAAAAACGGCGGCATTCGCGGCAACCATGCCAAAATGCACGTCCCGACAAGCAAAATGAATCGTAGCCTCTGTTAAGTCGGAATCGTGATGTGTGCCCGCAATTTCCGGGACCACGTCATAGGTTTTTTGAATACCAAGGGCAACTCGAGCGACGAATTCGTGAACCGTTTTCGCCACAGCGTATTGGTGTCCAACCGGAAACGCATCATTGATGATTTCGCGAACCTGATCATTGATCGAGAAAGCTTGCCATTCGAAAGGCTCGGGCAGATCGATGCCGAACGTGAATACCGGGTGCTCGGCAAACCTGTTCCGCCAGAAAAGGACCTTAGTCCACTTTATTGTGATCATTTGCAGTCCAATCTGTGACGGGTAGCGCTGCTAGAAGTCCGTCTCGTCGTTCGTTCAAGAGCGACCAACTGATAGGGCGGGCTCACGAGTCGCTATTCTTCAGCGCCATTTCAGCGGATTGGCGCTGCGTCGGAGGCAAAACCGATGCAAGCGGCAGACATGTGTAGTTCGATCGGCAACACATGAGCAACATTGTACAAAAACCCATCGATTTTGAATGCCGTAGAAACAGCAAACGTTCTTTTTTAACCCCCAACCGGTAAACAGGGGCTTTAGAGCTTTCCGCGTTCGTGGCGGCAGGCTCGCCAAATCGCTCCCAATGGAATGCCCCGCCGTGATCAAAGCCAAGTTTGTGGCGAAACGGTTTCCCGGGAGATAAAAGGTGGTCATGCCGATGAACAGCGACACCGTTGGGAAATGGACGGATCCGCCTCAATACTACCAAAACATCAACCCGGACTTGTTGCGTCTGCTGCCGCCCGATGCCGGGGTTATCGTCGAAGTTGGTTGCGGTGCCGGGGCGCTGGGCGCCGCCTATAAGCGGATCAACCCGCGGGCCGTCTATGCCGGACTGGAGATGGACGCCGATGCCGCCGCCGTCGCGACCGAGCGCCTGGACCGGGTGGCGGTCGGCGATGCCGAGACCCTGGAGCCGGATGCCCTCGGCCTGGAACCGGGCGGGGTGGACTGCCTGATCTACGGCGACGTTCTCGAACACATGCGCGACCCGTGGTCGGCTTTGCGCCGCCACGCGAACTGGCTCTCCGACGACGGGATCGTGCTCGCGTGCATCCCCAACATCCAGCATTGGACCATCCTCCGCGACCTTCTCCACGGACGCTGGGAGTACCGGGACGAAGGCCTGCTCGATCGCACCCACCTGCGCTTTTTCACCCTCGACGGGATCCGCAGATTGTTCCTGGACGCGGGATTGACGGTGGTCGACATCCGCCCGCGCACCAACCGCGGCGAGGGCTTCGCCGAATTCAACGACGCCCTCCGCCCGGTGTTGGACAAGCTGGGCCTCGATGCGCGGGAATTCGCCAGGCAGGCGGAGGCCATGCAGTATGTGGTGAGAGCGGCCAAAAAACCGTTCTCGGGTCCGCGCCTGTTGGTTCAGTCGATGATCCTCGCACCCGTCGCGGCCGTAAACGACGTGAGAATCCACCTGCCCAGCCGGTTCCTGGGGACCCTCCCGGGCGTGCGTGTCGCCGTCAGCCAGGGTTCCGCCGACCTGAAGATGGGCAGACCGGGAGAGCGCA
>JAUXFS010000128.1 GCA_030622775.1 Rhodospirillales bacterium
ATCGCGGTAGGTCAACGTGATCCGCGGTCCGCTCCCCGCTCCTTGCGATACCGTGACCGGCAGGATTCCGACTCCCTCCGACAGTTGCCAGGCCGGTGTCGGAACGGTGAGCGGCATTTCGGTCCCGCCCGACGACAGGCATGAAACCCGACCTTCGGCGAACACGCCGATTTCGCGCACGTAGCCTTCATTTCGCATCGCCTCGCGCAGCCGGGCGATGTGCGCGTCGGAGCAGTGGGGCGCCGGATCGTTCGCGAGCTCGGCGAGCAGCGTGGTCGACGATTCGTAGAGCCGCTCCCAACGCTTCACCGTGGTGACCGCGAGGATGCGCAAGTAGGTTTGCTGTTGGCTGACGGCGTCGTCCCAGGCGAGATAGACCGCAACGCCGGCGGGAACGATCCCGGCCACGAAACCGGCAACGACGGCGAAGACGACGAGGGTCCGACGGCTCATGCTGGCAACGCCCCCACCCCCTCTGAAACCCAGCCTCTAACTCCGAAACCGGGATGTCGCGGACCCACGCCCCTCAAATGGGGTAACCGAAGCCGGCTTGTCGGTCAAGTGGGCTTTGCGCCGGCCGCTACCCGCGAAGCGGCGGATACGGTCTCTCGGGGGCCGGGTTTCCCCGGACACCGATCATGCTCGTTCTAGCCATCGCCATCGTCGGCGTCCGGATCGGTGTCGTCGTCCTTCCTCGCATCCTCGGCCCGCTTCTTCTCCACAAAACGCACGCAAAGGATGGAAATCTCATAGAGCAGCATGGTCGGGACCGCCAGTCCGATCTGGCTGATCACGTCCGGAGGCGTCAGGATCGCGGCGGCGACGAAGGCGAGAACGATGGCGTACTTGCGCTTCTCCTTCATCCCCTCGGAGGTGACCAGGCCGACCCGCCCCAACAGGGTCATCAGCACCGGCAGTTCGAAGCACAGACCGAAGGCGAAGATCAGCCGCATGACCAGCGACAGGTACTCGTCGACCTTGGCTTCGAGCTGGATCGGCAAGGCACCGTCGCCGCCGGTGATTTCGAAACTGAGAAAGAACTTCCAGGCGAGCGGAAAGATCAGATAGTAAACCAGTGATCCACCGAGAAAAAACAGGATTGGCGTGGCGATCAGGAACGGCAGGAACGCCTTCTTTTCGTCCCGGTAGAGGCCCGGCGCCACGAACATCCAGACTTGCGCGGCGATCAGCGGGAAGCCGAGGAACAGCGCGGCGAAGAACGCCACCTTGATGTAAGTGAAAAAGGCTTCGTACAGGGCGGTGTAGATCATCCGCCGGTCGCCGCCCTGCTCCTCGAGGATCGCGGCCAGCGGCCGGACCAGAAATCCGTAGATGTCTTCGGCAAAGCCGTAGCAAATGAAAAACAGCACCACCAGCCCGACGGCACAGTAGAGCAGCCGGCGGCGCAACTCGACCAGGTGGTCGAGCAGCGGCATTCTGTCTTGTTCGACTTTTTCGTCCGCCACCGTCAATCAACGTCCGGGATTGCAGGTTGGCCCAAAGACCGCCCGCGCAAGCGAGATAAGTCCCTCGTTGTAGGAGGGTTCGCCAGGGTCGGCAACACAAGCCATCATCATCGTCATCGTCACCGTGTCGCGGGAATCAGCACTGCACATGAACAATTTTCAGGCGGGATCAACCGCTGGTTTGCCCGGCGGCCCGGGGCGGTTTCGGCTTTGATTTCGGCTTCGTCGCCACCTTCGGCTTGGCCGGCGACTTCGATTTCGGCTTCGTCGCGGCCTTCGGCTTCGTCGCCGGCTCCGTCGCCGGCGGCGCCTCGGTGTTGGCGCCGCCATCGGAAGCCGCCTCGGTCTCCGCGGGCCGCGTCGGCGGGGTGCCCTCGACCCTTTCCAGCAGTTCCCGGTTGAACTCGGCCGGATCGAAATCCGCGGTCAGGCTGCCGGTCGGATCGACCGTATCCTTGATCGTGCTCTCGATCGACTGGGTCGATCCATCCACCTTGCGCTTGATATCGTCCAACTCGGCCTCGCGAACCAGATCCGCGACGCCGCCCTGGAACTCCCGGGCGAGCCCACGCGCCTTGCGGACGACTTGGGAGACGGTCCGCAGCACCTTGGGCAGGTCCTTGGGACCCACGACGATGAGGGCGATGGCCCCGATGATAAAAAGTTCCTGCCAGCCGATGTCCAACATCGCCGTTCCTCGCTACCGCCGGCCGGCGGTCCCGGCGACGCTTGCTACCCTGCCGCCCGATCCTTCTCCTTGGCCGGCTCGGCCTCGCGCACGGTTTCGGACTTGAGTGCCTTCGGCTGCTCTTCGGTGAACGACTGATCCTCGGACGAGTCCTCTTCCTTCAAGCTTTTCTTAAAGGATTTCAGGCCCTTGCCGAAGTCGCCCATGATCTGCGAGATCTTCCCTCTGCCGCCGAACAGGATCAGGACGACAACCAAGACGATCAGCCAGTGCCAGATACTGAATGTGCCCATACAAACGTACTCTCTCTCTCTTTCTTGTTCTCTTTCTTGCGGCGCCGCTGCCGGATAATGCCAGAAAGGAATTGTTGCCGCAACGGCGTGGCCGAGATCACGGTTGCCCGAGTTCGCTCGGAGCGTCCGCGTCGTCCTCGTCCGCGTCCTCATCTTCCTCGGCTTCGGGGACGTCCGTCACGCCGTAGATCTGGATCGCCGGCCGAGCGTCGAGCAGACCCGCCATCTTCAGTTCGTCGACGCCCGGAAGCTCGGCGAGACTTTCGAGGCCGAAATGGTCGAGGAAGGTATCGGTGGTGCCCCAGGTGACCGGCCGCCCCGGTGTCTGCCGCCGGCCCTTGGGACGGATCCACCCCTGGTCGAAGAGCACGTCGAGGGTTCCCTTGCTCAGTTGGACGCCGCGGATCTCCTCGATCTCGGCCCGGGTCACCGGCTGATGGTAGGCAGTGATCGCCAGCGTTTCCAGCGCCGCCCGCGAAAGCTTGCGTTCCGTCAGCTTGTCCCGGCTCAACAGCGCCGCCAGATCCGGCGATGTCCGAAACACCCAGGTCTTCCCCGCCCGAACGAGATTGACCCCGCGGTCGGCATAGTCCGCCTTCAAAGCGGCGAGCAATACCGGGATCGCGGCGTCCTCGGGAAGCCGCTGGGCCAGTTCCCGTTCGCTCAGGGGATCGGCGGACGCAAACAGGACCGCTTCCAGCATTCGCAGGTGTCGTCGGTCGATGTCGGTCATTGCGGATCGCTTTCCGGGCCGGCGGCCTTGAGGTAGATCGGACCGTATGCTTTTCCTTGACGCAGCTTCACCCTGCCCTGTTTGACCAGTTCCAGGCTCGCGGCGAAGGTCGCGGCAAACGCCGAGCGCGCGGCGAGCCGGCCCTGGTTGAGGCCCTCGAACGTGCCGGGAGGCAGGTAGCGCCACAGGCTTTCCCAGCCCGGGAAACCGCCGAGGCCCCGACGCAGGCGCTCCAACGCCTCCTCGACCGAGGACAGCTCCGAGGTCGGGATTCGCAACGGCTGGACATCCTCGCGACGGCGAAGGTGTCCGCCGTAGGCCTTCAGAAGCTCGAACAGGTCGACCCGCAACACCGTAACCCGGTTCCCACTCAGCAATTCAGGCCGCCCCCGGGCGAAGAAGTCCTGCCCGAGCCGATTGCGGGCCATCAGCCGGGCGCCGACGTCCCGCATGGCCTCCAGGCGCTGCAACTGAAAGGTCAGCGCCGCGGCCATCGCCTCCCCCGAGGGCTCTTCGGCGCCGGCGGGCTCGGGCAACAGCAACCGGGATTTCAGGTAGGCCAGCCATGCGGCCATGACCAGGTATTCGGCGGCGAGCTCCAGATTGGTGCGCCCGACCTCGGCGACGAACGCCAGATACTGCTCGGCCAGTTGCACGATCGAGATCTCCTTGAGATCGACCTTCTGCTCCCTGGCGAGCACCAGCAACACGTCGAGGGGACCCTCGTAGCCGTCGATGTCGACGACGAACGCTCCCGAGGAGCCGTCGCTGATGTCTTCGACCATGTCCGTTACCCGATCACGTTACGCCGACAACCGTCAAGATCATCTCGCTCACGTAGAGCGCGGGGGTGACGACGAGCCAGTGGAAAACGTTCAAATCCAGCCCCACCGTGCGCCCGATCCACGGAAGAATGAAGACCCCGCCGATAATGATAGCAAAACCAAACCGTTCCAGCCGCTGCAGGGCCCTCGCCAGCGGAAGCGGCAGCAAACCGACAGCGACTCGCCCGCCGTCCAGGGGCGGTATCGGCAGCATGTTGAACACCGCCAGAAGCACGTTGATCCAGATGGCGTTGTTCAGGTTGTGCATGAACCAGCGGCCGAACTCCTCCGGCAAAGCCGGCGCCACGTGAAACAGCGCCGCGGCGGCGAACGCCATCACCAGGTTGGCCCCCGGACCGGCCACCGCCACCCAGACCATGTCGCGGCGCGGACGCCTCAGCCGCATGAAGTTCACCGGCACCGGCTTGGCGAAGCCGAACATGATCCGCCCCCCGGAGACGAACAGAAGCATCGCCGGCAGCAGGATCGTGCCGAAGGGGTCGATGTGGCGCAGTGGATTGAAGGTGACCCGGCCCAGGCGGTAGGCGGTGTCGTCGCCCAGCCGCCACGCGACGAAACCGTGCGCGGCTTCGTGCAGGGTGATCGCCAGCAACACCGGGATCGTCCACACGGAAAGTTGAAAAAGAATTCCTTCCAGGTTCACGGCATCACCCTGCGTGGGCCGCGAGCATGGCGTCGAGGCGCACGCGCGCCGCCCGGACGTCGAAGGGTTCCGGGTGAAACCGCATGGCCTCCGCCCGCGAAAGGCGGGCGCGGGCTGCCGCAGTCAGCGGCGGACAGGCGGCGGCGACCGCCTCCATTTCCGCAAGCACGCCGTTGCAGTGGAGCGCAATGTCGCAGCCGGCCGCCAGCGCGGCCTCCGCCCGACGGCCGGGCGGTCCGTCGAGAGCCTTCATGCACAAATCATCGGAAATCAAAACCCCGTCGAACCCGATGGTCCCGCGGATCACCCGCTCGATGACCACCGATGATGTGGTTGCCGGCGCCGACGAATCCAAGGCCGTATACACCACGTGCGCGGTCATCGCCCAGGGCATGGCATTCAACGCCCGGAACGGCGCGAAATCAATCCTTTCCAACTCCTCGCGGGCGGCGTCGACCACGGGCAGGTCGAAATGACTGTCGGCGGTGGCGCGGCCGTGTCCCGGCAGGTGCTTGATCACCGGCAGCACGCCGCCGGCAAGCAGTCCCTCGCAGGTGACCCCGCCGAGCCGAGCCGCCTGCTCCGGGGTGTCGCCGAAGGCCCGGTCACCGATGATCCGGTGTGCTCCCGGCTGTGGAATGTCGAGCACCGGCGCGCAGTCGACGTCGATGCCGAGATCGGCAAGCTCCGCCGCCAACAGGCGGGCGTTCAACCGCGCCGCCTCCGCCGCCCGCGATGGGTCCGCGCCGGCGATCTCGGCGAACCGCGCGGCGGCCGGCGCCGCGCGCCAATGGGGCGGACCGAGGCGCGCCACCCGGCCGCCTTCCTGGTCGATGAGCACCGGCGCGCCGGCGCGCCCGACGGCTTGCCTGAGATCGGAAACCAGCGCCCGCACCTGGTCCGGCGAGACGCAATTGCGGGAAAACAAAATGAACCCCAGCGGATCGGCGTCGGCGAAGAACCGCCGCTCGCCATCGCTCAGGTCGGGACCGGAGACGCCGAAGATCACCGCCCGGGGAGGATTGTCCGCGCCCCTATCCACGCCGTTGTCCACGCCGCTATCCACCGGGCCGAACCACCAGGCAGTCGACCTTGCGGCGCCCGAGGTCGGCGCACAACGAGCGCGCCTTGGCTTCGCTGTCGATGGGACCGGCGCGCAGCCGGTACATCATCCCTTTCTTGCCCAGGTCGGCGCGCACGATATTCGGCTCGAGGCTGGCGAACACGTCCGGATGCTTGCCCTTGAGCTTTTTCCACATGCCCTCCGCCTGCTCGCGTTTGCGGACGGCGACGAGCTGTATCTGATAGCCGGAGGACGGCTTGGCGGCGGTATCCGCCGGCTTGGTCGCGGCTTCGGCGCCGGGCTTGGCGCCAGTCTCGGCACCGGGCTTGGCCGGTGGCGGAACGGCGGCCACGGTGCTCCGCTTGTCCAGCGTCGCCGCCGGCGGCGGTTCGACCATGTTCTCG
>JAUXFS010000134.1 GCA_030622775.1 Rhodospirillales bacterium
CCCGGCCTCGAAGGCGGGCATCTGCGCTTCCACCCGCGCCAGGACGTCTTCGCGGCGGGGCAGGATGTCGGGAAGGGTCACCGATGCGGCGACCTTGGGTTTGGCCCCGTAGATCTTGGCGCCGTCACTGCAGTTGACGAGATGGGTCCGCCGGGGCCGCTGAACCTGGCTCAGCATCTGCCGTCCCATGTCGAACGCCCAGAACGTCTCCACCGTTCCGCCAAAGTTTCCCGGAACCTTGCGGTCGAAGCGCTTGACGTACATCTCGTCGAGGTCGGTGTTCTCTTCGTTGAAATAGACGGAGTCCTTGGCGTGATGCCGACCCGGTTGCTTTTGCGCCAGATCGATGCCGAAAAGATAGATCTGGGAAAAGCCGAGATAGGCGGCGGCGCTGAAGGCGGCGTTGCACACCAGGGGATCGGCGCCGTAAAGCGGCGTGCCTTCGCTTCGGAACAGGGTCGTCGGACTGAGCCCGCTGCGAAAGAAGTACCAGCGCTTGTCGAACAGCTCCGAAACCCTGGGATCGATGGTTGTCGATGCGATCAGCGTGATCCCGTCGAAGCCGTATTCGTCGTGAACGCCGGAGAGAATGGTGTAGGTCAATTCTCCGCGCTCGAGCTCGCAGTGGATATCGGGACGGATGCCGTTCTTGAGCAGGATGCCCAGGGCGGTTCCGCATGAAATGACGATCACCCGGTCCCGCAACCTGCGGATTTCGGGGAAATCATTGTCGATCGACGGGCCGGCGCCGAGAATGAAGACGGGAAGGTTCTGTTCGCGGAACGGCCGCGATTCGATCAAATGAAACGGCCACCGCTCCAGGTTTTGAACGCAATTCCGGACCATCTCAAGTTCGTCTTCAATAAATCCGGACGAAATATAGTAATTTTTCAGGCGCTCTTTCAGAATCACAAACGTTTCTTTCAGCGCCCATGAATAGTAGTGCGGACAAAAATAGGACCCGTCGAGAAATGTGTTGCCTTCTCTCGATACGATTTTTTCTACCGCGGCGGATATTTTGTCCGGATCTTTAGCCAGAACGAAGTGAAAGACGATCCCTCGTCTCTCCGCCGCGGCAAAGACCTCGCCCCAGTCGATGGCGGAGAGCGCGTGCCAAAGAAACTCCGCGACCGGCTCGATCAACACGATATGCTTGGCCGGCGTTTCCTCGACGAGTTGGGGAATGTGGTGGCCGAGACCGATGCCGAACACGAAAAGATAGCCGACGTCGACAACCGGCATCCCCTCCATCACACGGGTCAGCCCGTTGTCTCTCGAGTAGGCGATGAGGCTATTGAGCAGCTTGAAGGATATCGCCGAAAGATTGCAGTGACTGGGGTTGGAGAAGCTTATCCGCTCCGGATACTGCCGGAACGACTGAAGTTGCTTTTCCGCCCACTCCGGCGCGGGCAGCGGGTACAGCATGCCGCCACCCAGGTCCAGGTTGACAGCCGAACCCTCTTTTTCGACCAGCGTCGCGACCGGACTGCCAAGGCCGTCAAGGTGGCGCCAGACATGGGGGTAGCGCGTTTCGAAAATTTCTCGATTGCGGTCGAACAGCGGGGACAATTGCTGGTTCATGCCGCGGGCGCCATCTCGACCGCGTTTCGCCCCTCGCTGGCTCGCCACATTTCTTCGTAAGCGGCTTCCAGATCGCGGGCGCGCGCCCGCGCGTCGAGGGTTTCGGCCGCCGCGAGGTGCTCACCGATGGTCGAGCGGATCGAATTCCGTTTGTCTGCGTCAACCGCCCATTCGACGGCGAGCGCCACATATTCGTCGCGGTTCTCGGCGGTCATCGACTTCGCAAAGCCCAGTTTGTCGAGCAGACTGCCGGCCATTCGCGTCTGACGGCCACCGCCGACGGGGCAGACGATGGGCACCCCCGATGACAACGCATTCATCGCCGACTGGGGCGCCGGGGAAGGCACCGGCAACAGACAGACGTCCGCGTGGCGGAGAAACGACGCGGGCGACGGCTCTGAAACGACGTCGACCCGGTGCGCCAAGCCAAAGTTGCCGAACAGACCGATCAACCGCGCCAAATTCTCGGAGGTGCGGAAATCGTGGTCCCTGAGGATCAGCACGGATTGAGGGACCGCATGGAGCACATGAGCCCAATACTCGACGGTGACCGGGTTGACCTCGCGCAACGAGACGTCGGCGGCAAACACGATGGATGAGGAGTCCCGCGGAGCGACCGGAGCATCGGAGGACTCGCACGGGGCGCAGACGACGCATCCCAAGTCCAGGTACGCCAGCCACTCGTCATAGCGGCCGCCTCCCGACGGATCGGAATCGACGAACCTGTCGGTGAGCAGAAAATCCATCGCCGCGAGCCCGGTGCCGCAGGGACTGTTCAGCCACGCGACCTGACAAGGCGCCATGCGCATGCCGAAGGCCACGAGCAGATCGGGCGCGGAGAAGCCGGCGAGGTCGACGAGAATGTCCACGCCCTCGGCGCGAACCATCGCCGCGAGGGTGAGCGGATCGGAGGCGGAAACGTCCTGCCAGCGATCGACGCCTTTCTGGAAGACGAGGTTGGCCGGATCGCCGAGCGATCCGTAACCGAAACCGACCGTGGTGAAGCGCTCCCGGTCGCGGTATGACAGAATTTCCATCGCCGCCGCCATCGTCGGGGATTTACCGCGCCCGGCAACCAGGTAACCCACCGTCAGCGGGCCGTCTCCGACCGGCCGGGAGAAGTCCGGCGCCTGCTTGCCGTTGATCCCGAACCTGTGGCCCCATTTGCGAAACGCCGCCGCTGTCCGGTCGGTTTCGCATCTTGGATCGGACAGCCTTTGGACGAGTGGCGCCGCGCCGATCGCCGCGTCGTCCGGCGCATGCGCCCGCGCCCATCGATGACAGGCCTCGGATTCATCGAACAGCCCAAGCGCGCCCAGGGCTTTCGCAAGCAGAGAAGCGATTTCGGGATCAAGCGGAAGCTGATGCTGTCCCGCCCGCAGCGACTCCACCGCGGCACGCGGCATCCCCTGCGCAAGCAGGCAGGTTCCCAACGCCACATAGGTCTCGCGGCTGGCGGGATCGAAAACCAGATGCTGGCGCAACCAGTGCTCGGCTTCGGCCCACGCTTTTACCGCCAGGGCGTCGGCCGCCCGGTGAAACAACGGTTTCTCCACGATCGTCTCCAGCACATGCGCGAAAGTCGGAAACGAGGTCGGGATGCATTGGCGCAACGGCGGCGAGGAGGGAAGCGCCGTCATCAGCTTGGCGTAGTACACCGAAGTGTTCAGGTCGCCCGCCAATCCGTATACGACCGCCAACAGGTCGGCATACTCCCGCACATTCGAGTCGATGGCGAGCGCCCGGCCGGCAAGCGAGGCCGCGCCCGCCAGGTCGAAGTCGTGAACCGAAACCAGGGCGAGCGCGAACAGCGCCTGCGGGCATTCCGGGAATTCCTCCAGAACCGGTTCGCAAAGCTCGCGGGCTTCGGCCCACTGCTCGTTGCCGAGGGCGCGCTCGACGGATTGCAAAAGACGATCCACGCTCGCCGCCTGCTCGGGGCTGCCGCTTTCGGTCTTTTTGCTCATGTGGAGATCCTGTCCGAGGGGCCGCCCGACGGCGCAGGCGGCCCCTCCGTCAACCCGGACCGGGATCGGGCAATCTGCTCCACCGGAAACCGCCGTCCGCCCGCGTCGTGTGGCGGGTCCGGTTCACGGACTTCCTGCGATTGGGATTGAGGGGTGGTGAAAAGACCACCGGCGAGTTCGCGGTTGATCGAAATAAGGATATCGAGCGCCCTGGACGCGGGCTTGCCGACCACCTCCACCGAATGCTTGTCGACGAATTGCGCCAATGACAGCACGTTGGTCCGGATGTCCATCGGCACCGCGCACTGGGGATCCAGCAACTCCGCCTGAATGATCGTCCACAGCCGCCAGTTGACCCGGACGGCGGACAGAATTCCCTCTCGGTCATTCGCGTCCCGGGCCGCCTTCATCCGGAGGGCCGCCTGGGTCAGCGCCCACGCCTCCGTCCCCCTGGGATTCCCCGGCGGGGGCGGTGCGGCATAGTTCCTCACTAAGTCGCTCGTGGGCATGGGACAGGACCTTTCTTTCGTGTTCAATCAGTTCCTGGGCCTTCTTGAGCGCCGAATAGTACTGGTCTTCGTCGACTGACGCGCAGATGGCCTCGGCGATCGGCCCCGAACTCGGCGCCGCTCGAACATAACTACCAACCAGGTCCTTAAAATGACGTAAATACTCGTCTCGGCGATCTGGGAAAAGATACACGCACTGCAGGGCGTAATAGACTCGACCCGCTGGAGTAACCGCGGATTCCGGAGTCAATATATCGGTCGACCTTAAAATAGCCGCTTCGTTCTTTATTGAAATAGATATGGTTTTTGCACTTACATTCTCGATTACCGCGCCGTTTATGATGACTTGCTGCCCCTTCTTTATGTTCAAAACTAAGGCCATTTTTCCCTCCCCATGCAAATTCTCTACAGGAATTCCCAGAGTCCGTCCGCCGTATCAAACGGAAGCACGGCCCGCGCGCACCAAAACGGTAAGCCATCGGAACCGGACCTTGCAAAAGAACTTTGGTGATTGCCGGAAAACGGCGGAAGCCGAAGCAAACGGCGGAGAGGCATTCCAAAAAAGCAAAACGGGGAGGCGATGTGCCTCCCCGGATCGCGACGAGAATGAAGGACTAACGGAACAACCCGATGATCGCCTGTTCGGACTGCCCGGCGAACGACAGGGCCTGAATGCCCAATTGCTGCCTAGTCTGCAGGGCCAGAAGGTTCGCGCCCTCCTCGTTGAGGTCGGCAAGCGTGAGCTTGTCGGCGCCTTCCTGCAGCACGTTGACGTACTCCGAGGTGAAATCGAGCCGCACGCTGAGGATCGCCGCATTGGTGGCGACCGTCGCGGCCTTCGACCTGAGGTTGGTGACCGTCCGCTCCAGGTTCTTGATCACCGTGTCCGCCTTGCTGTTGAAGACGGCCTGGACCGATGCCTGTGAGAGGTTGTATGCCGACAGGGCGTCACTGAAGCCGAGATCGTCGACGATTTGGGTCGCGTTGGTAACCTCGACTCCGAGGGCGACGCCGGCCGTGTTCAGGAAGAACTTGGAGACGTTGAGGTTGACGCCGTTGACGTCGAGCTTCGAGTCCGATTTCTCACTGAAACGCACGCTCAGCGTCGACGCACTACTGTTGATAAGATTGAGACCACCATAGCTCGCATCGTCGACGAGCCTTTGGATCTGCGTCACCAATTCCTTAAGCTGGCTGGAAGCTTCTTTTCGTTCGTCCTTGCTTCCGCTCCGGGCCGAATCGACGATACCCTTGATCTGCTGGGTAAGATCCTCGATCGCCTCGGTTGCCTCGATGACCGTCTCCAGGGTGCTGATGCCCTGGTCGATCTTGTCCTTCCTTTCGCTCAGATCGCCGGCGCGGGTGCTCAGGGATTTGGCCTGGAAGTACTTCACCGCGTCGTCGATCGGGCTGCTGATCGCCAAGCCGCTCGACAAGCGGTCCTGGGTCCGGCCGATCAGGTTGGCGGTGCTCTGAAGGGAAAGAAGGTTTCCTCTAACCGACGCCGAAAGAGTAATATCCGACATTTAAAAGCCTCCATTTCTAAGGCGTGACACATAAAGGCGCAGTTCTCGCGCCAGCGACATCTCAAGGTTGTATCTGCAACTAGTAAGTGTGTCGATATATTTTTTTCTACTAAAATTTGCATTAACTTATCCTCGCGCCCCTGCTCTCTCGACCCCCCCCCTCTCTCCTGGCGCCCGAGACCGTCCGCCACGCGGCAGAGATCGCCCGTCCGCACGGCAGAATTTGCCGGATGACAACCGCGGCGGCCTTTGCCGACCTCACCATCTGAGTTTTTCCTTTTTTGTTTTCATATGGTTAGACGCGTCGTGCGATTTGGCCCGATGTTTGCTCCGGTGGGGGGCGGTCCCCGGTTTGGACCCCGGTTTGGAGAAGGCATAGTGATTGACGACTTGACGATTGCGGCCAACGGCGGTTTCGAAAGCTCTCCCCTCGGCA
>JAUXFS010000462.1 GCA_030622775.1 Rhodospirillales bacterium
GGAAAGCTGGCGGAGGAGCGGATCTTCGCGGAGACCTTCATGATTTGCGCCGAGACCGGAGACGGCGTCGGCGATCTGATGTCCGCCCTCGCCGCGCGATTGCCCCAGGGGCCGTGGTTGTATCCGGCCGACCAGATCTCCGACATGCCGAGCCGCCTGTTTGCCGCGGAGATCACCCGAGAGAAGCTCTACCTGCAACTACAACAGGAGCTTCCTTACGCGTGTGCGGTCGAAACGGAGAAGTGGACCGACCAGGACGACGGCAGCGTTCGAATCGACCAGATAATCTATGTGGAGCGTTCCGGCCACAAGGGGATCGTGGTCGGAAAGAGCGGAAGTCGCATCAAGCGTATCGGCGAAGCCGCGCGCCTGGAGTTGGAGCGCCATCTCGAGCGCCGCGTCCATCTGTTCCTGTTCGTCAAATTCCGAGAGAACTGGAAGAACGACCCCGAGCGATATCGAGATCTCGGACTCGATTTCAACGCGTGATCCCGCGGATACCGTTTCACCGCAGGTTGGTATCAGTCATGGAGTGGTCCGACGACGGCATTGTGGTGTCGGTGCGCGAGCACGGCGAAACCTCGGCCATCGTATCCTTGCTGACATTGGAGCACGGCAGGCACGCGGGGCTGGTCCATGGGGCGGCCGGCAAGCGAATGCGCGGTGTGCTCCAGCCCGGAAACCGTGTGAAGGCGACGTGGCGGGCCAGACTTGCGGAACATCTGGGCGGGTTGACCTGCGAGTTGACCGATTCCATCGCCGCGGGGGTGATCGGCGACCGCAAGAGGCTGGCGGGGTTGACGGCGGCCTGTGCCGTTACCCAGACGGCGCTGCCTGAACGCGAACCTCATCCCCGGGTGTTCAATGGCCTGGTCGCACTGCTCTTGGTGTTGGCGGACAGCGACTTGTGGCCGTCGGCCTACGTCAAGTGGGAATTGGGGGTGCTGGCGGAGCTGGGGTTCGGGCTCGATCTCAGCCGATGCGCGGTCACCGGGCGACGAGACCATCTCACCCATGTCTCTCCGCGAACGGGGAGAGCGGTTTGCCAATCGGCGGCCGAACCCTATCGGGAGCGATTGTTGGTACTGCCGCCGTTCCTGCTCGAGGAGGGAGGCGCGGGCTCCGCCGCCGAGGTCGCCCAAGGACTGGTGCTGACCGGCCATTTCCTGGAGCGTCACGTCTACGCTCCGGGGCATCGGGGTCCGCCGGCGGCAAGGATGCGCCTGGCCGAGGGACTGGGGCGAAGCGCCGGGATGGAGTAGGGCAGGGGCCGCGGCCGGGCCGGAAGACTCCGGGCGGAAGACCCTGGGCTCCGGCGCTCCGGAGCCGAAAACGCCATGCACTATGGGCAAGTATAACAATAAACAGACACGTTGTGTGATCTTGTTGGTTTTTACACAACGAACCGTGATAATTCGCCGGCATTGCTAACGCGTATCTGTTGCATTTGCCGTAGACCCGGGACTATTCTGTCTACACAACACCAAGAATATCGAGTTCGAACATGGAGGAGGGAACGGTGACTGATCGAAAAGAGCGAGGCATTTGCGAACTTTACGAGGAAGATCCGGAGCGCGCCGATTACCTGGTCTTCGGCCGGGTACCCGAAGCCGATCGACGGGGTTTTCTCAGGGGGGCGGGACTGGTGGCGATGGGCGCGGTCGTCGGAGGCACCATTCCATTCGCCCGAAACATGCCGGCGGGCCTGATCCCGGCGGCGCTGGCGGAGAGCACGGACTCGTTCGTCATCAAGGGCAAGGACGGGCTGCGGGTGCTCAACGACCGTCCGGTCAACGCCGAGACGCCGGCGCACCTTTTGGACGATCCGGTGACCCCCAACAACCGTCACTTTATTCGCAACAATGGTCTGGTGCCGGAGAAGGCCAAGGCGATGGATGCCGGCGGCTGGACGCTGGCCGTCGATGGCGAGGTTGGCAGCCCGTTGACCCTGACCCTCGACGATCTGAAGAACGACTTCGAGGTGGTGAACCTGCAGCTGTTGATCGAATGCGGCGGCAACGGCCGCGCCGGCTTCAACCCGCCGGCCAAGGGCAACCAGTGGACCCTCGGCGCCGTCGGCTGCGCGGTATGGACCGGAGTCCGCTACAAGGACGTGCTCAACAAGGCGGGTCTCAAGAAATCCGCCATCTACACCGGCCACTACGGCACCGACGTGCATCTCTCCGGCGATCCCGACAAGCCGGTGCTCTCGCGCGGCCTGCCGATCGGCAAGGCGATGATGGACGACACGTTGATCGTCTTCGCGATGAACGGCCAGCCGATCCCGTCGTGGAACGGCTTCCCGGTGCGGGTGGTCGCTCCCGGCTGGCCCGGGTCCTGTTCGCAGAAATGGCTGAAGCGCATCTGGGTGCGAGATCAGGTCCATGACGGCAAGAAGATGACCGGCTATTCCTACCGGGTGCCCAAGTTCCCGGTGGCGCCGGGGACCAAGGTGGCGAAGGAGGACATGAAGATCATCGAGGCGATGCCGGTCAAGTCGCTGATCACCTCCCCGGAAACGGGGAAGACCTCCGGCCTCGACAGCCCGCTGGAAGTACGCGGCCACGCCTGGGTCGGCGACCGCAAGATCAAGGCGATGGACCTGTCCATCGACTACGGCGCCTCCTGGATCGCCGCCCAGCTTGATCCGCCGGCCAACGACGGCGCCTGGCAGAACTGGCGGGCGAGCATCAAGTTCCCGACAAAGGGGTATTACGAGGTCTGGGCGCGGGCGACCGATGACGCCGGGGTCATGCAGCCGATGACGGTTCCGGGATGGAACCCCAAGGGCTACCTCAACAATTCGGCCCATCGGATCGCGGTGATCGTCGGCTGAGCACCGATGACGAAGGTCGTCGCCATTACCCTGATGGTGGGTTTGCTGGCCGGCTGGGGCGTCTTCGCCCCGGCCGCGCCGGCGGCCGAACCGTCGGAATCCGCGCCGGCGGCCGGACCCCC
>JAUXFS010000505.1 GCA_030622775.1 Rhodospirillales bacterium
CACCACGAAACGACGCGGCCGCCAGCACGTCGTCGAGGCCGAACTGGTCGGTCCGAAGGGGGCAAGACGCACCGTCCGCATGGTCGTCGATACCGGAGCCTCGACCGTGGTGCTGCCGAGCTCGATGATCGAGCCGCTGGGCTTTCGCGTCGAGGAGCTCGAGGACGACGAGGCCGAAACCGCCAACGGCACGGTCGAGGTGAGGATGGGCACGTTGCGGTCGGTCAGGGTCGGCCAGGCGAAAGCCAGCGATGTCTCGGTGGGCTTCATCGACGACGAACGGATCGGCAATCAGCACCTTCTCGGTATGAGCTTCCTCGGCCGTTTTCGCCTGACCATCGACGACAAGACCAACCGGATCGTTCTGCTGCCGAGATAGTCGGTCGGCGGTGACGACAAGCGGGCGGCGATGACGATAGGCGGGCGGCGGTCACGATCAGCGGGCGGCGGCATTGAGCCTGGCGATCAGCGGCATGATGGTCTGCTCGATGGCGGTTTCGTCGAGGGCGCCGAGGTGCACGTAGGCGATGCGGCCCCGCCGGTCGACGACGAAGGTCTCGGGGATGCCCCGAACCATCCACTCACCGCCGACACGGCCATCAAGATCGGCGCCGGTGCGCGTGTAGGGGTCGCCGAGGCGATCCAGCCAGCGCTCGGCGGCGGCGGGCTTGTCCCTGAAGTTGAGGCCATGGATGGGAGCGACGCCGCGCCGCGCCAGCGCCATCAACAGGGGATGCTCCTCGCGGCAGGGGCCGCACCACGAGGCGAACAGATTGACCAGCGACACCTCGCCCCTCAGATCCCGATCGGACAGACCCAGACGTCTCCCCCGCACCGGCGGCAGTTGGAACGTCGGAACCGGTTGGCCGATGGGAAGCAAGCCGAGCGTGAGAAAATCCTGCGCGGTCGCGACGGATGGAATCGCCGCGACGATCGAGACCGCAATCAGCAAGGAAGCCAGGAGGCGGGAACCGAGCCTCTTGCCGGCGTTCACGTCAGATTCTCAGTATCGGTCGCACGCGCATCCGCGAGGCTGCTGGCAGATCTTCCATTCGGGGATGCAGGAGTCGCCGCAGGCCTTCTGGTCCTTACCCTTGCGGCAGACGACGCAGCATTGGGCCGAAGACGCACCCGGCGCGGCGCCGACGCCGGTTCGGCTCTTCTGTTCGATGGCGCCGAGCGGCGATTTGAAATACTGACCGGCAAGCGATCCGCGGTGGCAGTGATATCCCCCAGCCGCCCTGTCGCGGTGGCATCCTTGGCTATCGAGAGGACCCCCGTGCGACAGAACCGGTGGCGCGTCGATCAGGCCCAAGAGCAGAACGCCAAGCACGACAAGAAATCTCATTTTGGGAGCCCCTTTCACCCTCGTTCGGAAATGATGATACCGGCTGAACGGGGGGCGTGACCAGTATCAACGCAGGTTGCTATTGGACCCCATGTCCGGATCACGGGCCAATGCGTCGAGCCCGTCCGGAAGACAACGGGCGATGGAAATCCGTAGCTCCCTGGCACGCCATCCCATAGTATCCGGTCAATCTCCCCCGACGATGACATCAAGCCAGAGTGATGACCAGGCAAACCGAGGTAAAACAATTGGCCAGACGGATCGCCAAAGAGATACGCTCGGCCAGCGCCGGTGTCCATATCATGGAGGGCCGGCTCTATCTCGAAGCCAACCCCGAGACCGTGATCCCCGTCCTTACGCTTCTTCACCGGGAAGCAAACCGAAAGAAGCCCAACGAATCCCTGGTGCAGGGCTACCTCTACCTCCTGGCCACCGGCCTCGAACTTCTTCGCTATCAGATCGATCGCGGGTACGAATGGGCGGAGGACCTGATCGCCGAGGTCAAGGACCTCGTCCTTGCGCTGGCAAGGGACGGGAAGATCTCGGGTTCGTTGCTGACGCGCATCCTCAACGCGTTCAGAGAGGTCAGACTGGATGTCGGAGGGGAACTCACCTCGACCCTCGGCGAGTTGACCAAGGAAGAAGGGATCGAGGCGACGAACCTCGATCCCGCCGAGTTCGATGAGCTTTTCACGGATATGGTGCAGGCGTTTGGCGAAAACGAGTTCGATCTCTATGACGGAATGGCCGAATTCAGCCTTCCGATGCCGACGGATTTCCGGGAGGTGATGACCGCGGTTCTTGTTTCATCGTCCCTTGAATGCTTGCGCGACACGGCGACGCTGTCGCTCCTCGACCCGTCGCCCGAGGTTCGCCGGTCGACCTGCCGGGCGCTCGAGGGAACCGCTTCGTCGCCGACGATGTCGCCGGTCTCGTTGCGACGGATGATCGCGATTCGAAATTGGCTGCCGGAGGGCGAACGGCCTCATCTGGATTCCGCTATCCGGCGGGCCCGGCGCAACGGCGTCGAGTGCGCCCCCTGGCCCCCGAACGCAAAAGCCGAAATCTACGCCAGCGCCGTCGACGGAACCGGAGCGCAAAGCGTCGTCGCCGTTACCGGAAGCGGGCGCAAGCAACGGATCCTCAATCTGCTGGTCAAGCAGGGTATCGGCGTTGCCGACACCTGGTGCCTGAGAGACCAGTCCAAATCCGATGTCGCGTCGTTCATGACGAATGTAAGGGGGGCGATTTTCGTGCTCTCCGTGGAACTCGACCTGATCGAAACCATCGTTTGCCACAACCTTGCCGTCTGCGCGGCCAACGCAAGCACGCCGCCGGTCGAACTGATCGATTTCGTCGAATCCCTGGGCCTGGCGAATGCCCAGCCTCGCCCGATG
>JAUXFS010000507.1 GCA_030622775.1 Rhodospirillales bacterium
AGGAGTTGTAAGAGACCCTTGTCTTCCTAAGACCGCTTGGCCTCCGACTTAGCGCGCAGACGCGGCTGGCGAGGTTGACGCTGCTGCCGAACACGCCGTCTCCCTCGGTGATCGTGTCGCCGCCGTTGAGACCGATGCGCAGGTTGAGCGGAAGATCGGGAAACTCGGTATTGTGCTCGCGGACGCACCGCTGAATGACGGCGGCGCTCTTGACCGCCATCCGGGCATCGTCATAGGCGGCGAGGATGCCGTCGCCGGTGTGCTTGATGTACTGTCCGCCGTAGTGGCTGATCGTCGACTTGACGATCATGTTGTGCACGCGGACCACCTTCATCGCGAATTCGTTGCCTCGCTCTTTCGCGAGCGCGCTCGAACCAACCATATCGGTGAACATCAGGGTCAATGGGCGCCGCTTGTCGTTTTCGGGTTCCAGCCTTTGGTCGCTCCATGCCTTGAGCGCCGCTTCGAGACCGTGCCCGCGGGTCACTCCGCCGCCGAGGTAGCCGATCATCGCTTCGTGCCCGGCCTGAAACATTTGCATGTTCCTCGCGTTCTCCAGCAGATAGGCTTCATACTCCGCGGAAAACTCCGCCGCCCGCGCCTTCGACAGGCCGACCGCGATAAGCGCGGTGGACAGGACCGTCGTGGCGTCCTCGACCGAGAGTCGCTCCTTGCGGCAAAGAAGGTTGGACGCGCCGGCGATGTAGAGGCATATGCCGAATTTGTTGAACGTGTTGAGAGCGTTTTGATCCAGCGCGGCGATCGCGTCGGCGATGAATTTCAGGATCGCTTCGAGAGAATTTCGCAGCCTCGGCTCGACGGTTTCTTCGATTTTTACCGTTTCAATTTTTTTGTCAGCGGCTTTTTCTTTTGCACCGGCGCTTTTTGCGGCATTTGCCGGTGGTGACACGGCCGCGGACGCGAACATCGATCTCAATACCGCAAGGAAGCTCCACAATAGACCGGGGCCCCTCGGCGACGATGTCTTCTTCTTGCCGTTGGCCGCTTGTTTCGCCGCTTCACCGTCTTTTTGAGCGCGCCCATCGTCTTTGTTATTGTTGAACCCCGATGCCCATCGGTTTGACGACAACCCACTCGAGGCAAACAAGGTGGTTTCCGAGGACGTATTGTCCTCCGGATCGTAGGTTTCCTTGATCAGCCTTACCGACAGGATATGCGGATCCTTGTCGAGCTTTCGCGCCTCCTCCATCGCCATCTGTTTTTCCCGTGGCGAATAGCAACCGCAACTCGACCATTGCTGGTTGCCCTTCTTGACGAGAAGCTCCAGCGTTATCTGGGGCCGCTTTCGCTGCTCCAGGGAAGTCATGTGGCGCGTTCCTTGTGATCCGCCGCGGGAAAAATCCCTTGGTTTCCCGTCCGGTTGGGGGCCAGGCGGTTCGGGCTCGCCATTGTCGCCCCCCCTTTGTTAAGAAAAGCTTAGCAACCGTGGCCGGCGGGCCGGAAACAGGCGATTTTTCGATGAAAAACCGCGCGTTATACCAACCTGCCTTGACTTGACCCGGGTTGTCGCCCGAGATTGTCCGTCTGCTAGGGAAAGGCGCCTCATGGACCCGACCGCGTCGGCCGAAACGACGAGAGCGACGGCTTCGGCCGTTCCCGCGCTGATCGTCGAGGACATCCACAAGAGCTTCGGCCCCGTCGAAGTGTTGAAGGGCGTCTCGCTGACCGCCAACGACGGCGACGTCATCTCGATCATCGGCTCCAGCGGATCGGGAAAGAGCACCCTGCTCCGCTGCATCAATCTGCTCGAATCGCCGGACCGGGGGCGCATTCACCTGGGCGGCGAGGAACTGGCGCTGAAACAAAAACCCGGTGTCGGGCTCGTCGCCGCCGACCACCGGCAGATCACCCGGATGCGGGCGCAAATCGGCTTCGTGTTCCAGAACTTCAATCTGTGGTCCCACCTGACCATCCTCGAGAACGTCATCGAAGCGCCGATCCACGTGGCCAAGGTCGGCAAGGCCGAAGCGACCGCCCGCGCCGAGGCGTTGCTGGCCAAGGCCGGGATCGCCGACAAACGCCACAACTACCCGAGCCAGCTCTCCGGCGGCCAGCAGCAACGCGCGGCGATCGTCCGGGCGCTGGCGATGGAGCCAAGGGTGATGCTGTTCGACGAACCGACCTCGGCGCTGGACCCGGAACTGGTCGACGAAGTGCTGGGCGTGATGCGCGGACTGGCCGACGAAGGGCGGACGATGCTGGTCGTCACCCACGAGATGCGGTTCGCGCGGGAGGTTTCGTCGGAGGTGGTGTTCCTGCACGAAGGGCGCGTTCACGAGAAGGGGCCGCCCTCGACCGTTTTCCAGGCGCCGTCGTCGGAACGATGCCGCCAGTTTCTCGCCAGTTACCTATGACCCGCGGAAGGCAACCCGCCGGGGATCCACGACAACAAGGGAGGAAAACCATGATCATGAGAAAGTTCGTCATCGCCCTCGCCGCCGCGCTTGTCTTCGCCGGCGCGGGCTCCGGTTCCGCCGCCGCCGGCGATAAGATCCGCATCGGCACCGAGGGCGCCTACCCGCCGTTCAACCAGATCGACGCCAGCGGCAACGTCATCGGCTTCGACATCGACATCGCCAAGGCGCTCTGCGAGAAGATGAAGGCCGATTGCGTCATCGTCACCCAGGACTGGGACGGCATCATCCCCGGCCTGCTGGCCAAGAAGTACAGCGCCATCGTCGCCAGCATGTCGATCACCGAGGAGCGCAAGAAGGCTGTC
>JAUXFS010000198.1 GCA_030622775.1 Rhodospirillales bacterium
AAAAGCCACCGAAACCGCCCGATGAAAAGCCACCGCCGCCACCGAAACCACCGCCCCAGTATCCGCCGCCGATAGAACGGCGCCCTGAGATGCCGGAAGCAGCCGAAAGCCCGGTGCCGAAAAGAGACAGGGCAAAACCGGCCAGCTTCCCTCTGGAATCACGAAATTCGAACACCTTGGTGTCCACGGCGGTGTCCTCGATCAAGGTCTGATAGTCGTAGAAGTCCATCCGCGCCATTTCGCTGTCCCCGTGCCGGCTGTGCTGATAGGCGCGAAACACGGCGTACTGCTCCTCGGTGGCGCGCGGTGCGGTTTCGCAGGCGATCAGATCCCGGTTTTTCAACCACACCCGGTTTTGCCCGCGGCTTGGTTGGAACGCCCCGGCAACGATGCGGACGGCGGCGCAAGCCGAACAGTCCTGACACACGGGTGCATAAGCGATGCTGTGGCTTCGGCGAAATCCGGCCTGCGACAGGGTATCGTGAAAGGTGGTGACTTGTGGTCCGGCCAGTTCGGTGACCAATCTGCGCTCGGTCCGACCCGGCAGGTACGGGCAAGGCATGGGTGCGGTCGCAAAGAAGAACCGGGCACCTTTTACCGGCCTGTGCTTCATGGTTGATTTGCAGTTGGCAGAGTTGTCAAACGCCGAAAACTATCATTTCTTATCGCTGTTGGAAACGACCCGTAGCCGAGACTCTAACTCACCGGTAACGTGTTTCGATTGTTCACCGCTACCGCGAAGCAGCACCACCGTCAACCGCCGGTTGCCCGGAGCCTCGGGTTCGTCGGCGAGGAGGGGATTGGTGGCGGCCATGCCGACGACCCGGGCTATACTTTTTTCCGGCACACCGCGCCGGATGAGTATGCGGCGAGCGGCGTTGGCCCGATCGGCCGACAGCTCCCAGTTGCTGTAGCCGTTGTCGGTGGTGAACTTGGTGGCGTCGGTGTGTCCGGAGATCGCTATGGCCTGGGGCATCTGCTGGACCACCTTGGCGACGAGCTCCAGTATCTTGCGGGTGTGAAGATACATCTCGGCGCTGCCTCGGGGAAACATCGGCAACCTTTCCTGGTCGATGATCTGGATCCGCAGGCCTTCAGGGGTATTGTCGACGAGCAGGCTCTTGACCAGTTGCTTTAACTTAGGGGCGCTTTCAATGGCCAAACGCAGTTGTTCCTCGGCCTGTCGAAATTGCTGCTCCTCGCGTTCCGCCGACTGCTCGGCGAGATTGTCGCTGGAAGAACCGGTTCCTTCCGCCGCGTTCCTAGCCATGGCTTCGGCATCGCTGCCATGATCGCGAGAAATCGGCAGGTTGACGACGGCGCTGGGGGGCGCCGCGTCCGTCTCGAATACCCCTTTGTTGGAGACCATCTTGCCCGCCATAAGGCCGCCGCCGCCACTGGTGGACGTATCGGTGGAAATTGGCGAGAAGTAGTCGGAGATGCCTTCGAGCTGCTCCTGGCTGACGGCGTTGAGCAGCCACAGCAGCAGGAAGAACGCCATCATCGCGGTGACGAAGTCGGCGTACGCTACCTTCCAGGCCCCCCCGTGGGCGGCGTGACCGCCCTTCTTGACCTTCTTGATGATGATGGTGTGGTTGGCCATGGGGCGCTCGCGTCAAACCTGGATGTTTTGGATCATCTCGTCGATTTCGCCGAAGCTCGGGCGAACGTTGCTGGCCAGGGTCTTGCGGGCGAACTCCACCGAGACTTGGGGCGCATAGCCCTGCATATGAGCGATGATCCCGGTCTTGACGCATTCCAGGTAGCGGGCCTCGGCGTCGAACGTGTTCTCCAGGGATTTGGCGATCGGTCCAACACAGCCGTAGGCCGCCATCACGCCGGCGAAGGTGCCGACCAAAGCGCCGCCGATCAGGTGGCCGAGGACTTCCGGCGGCTCGGTGATCGAGCCCATGGTGTGGATGACGCCGAGCACCGCGGCGACGATGCCCAACGCCGGCAGGCCGTCGGCGACACCCTGCATGGCGCCTGAAATGGCATGCTTTTCGGAGTGGTGGACATCCAGGTCCGCATCGATCACCGCTTCGAACTCATGGGGGTTTCCGGTGCCGAGGGTCAGAAGCCGCAGGTAGTCGCAAACGAATTCGACCGCGTGACCGTCTCGCATGAACGTCGGATAGTTCTGGAAAATAGAGCTTTCGTGCGGCTGTTCCACATGGCTTTCCAGTGCCAGATCGCCCTTGGTCTTGGCCAGCTTGAACACGGAATACAACATGCCAAGCAGTTCCAGGTAACAGGCTTTGTTGTGTGCCGGGCCTTTGAGCAGTTTTCCGAACGATTTGGCGGTTCCGGCCAGGATCGGCACCGGATTGGCGAGGACGAAGGCGCCGATGGCGCTACCGAAGATGATCACGAACTCGAAAGGCTGCCAAAGGACGCCAAAGTGGCCGCCACTTGCCATGTATCCACCGACGACGGAAGCGGCGACGACAACGAGACCGATAAGGAACAACATTGCGCTAACTCTCAAGAGCCTCTTGACGGAATGACACGGGGTCCCGTACGTAGTCTCGTTTGTAACCCGGCTTTAGTTACCGTCTGACTAACTTCCGACAGCCAACAGATGCCTAAATCGCTTAAATGCGCGGTTAGGTAGAATTTTCAAACCGAGACATCATCCCAGGATTGTTCAGCGTGACCGTCGAACCCAGCAAATTTCGAGACACCCTCGGTTGTTTTGCGTCCGGTGTCTGTGTCGTCACCGCGATAGCGGACAGTGGCTCGCCCGTTGGCGTCACCATCAGCGCGTTTACCTCGCTGTCGCTGGAACCGCCGCTGGTTCTGTTCTGCCTTGGAAACAAGACAACCAACCTCGAGGCCTACACCGATGGCGGCCGCTTCGCGGTAAACATTCTCGCCGAGGACCAAGGGGAGATATCCGAGATCTTCGCTCGCCAGAACACCGACAAGTTTGCGTCGGTCTCATGCACCGAGTCGGGAAGCGGCTGCCCGCTTCTGGTCGGGTGTCTCGCCAGTTTGGAGTGTTCCCTGGTCGCGATTCACGACGGCGGGGACCATGTGATCGTGGTGGGAAAGGTCGACCGCGTCGAGAACTCCGGAGGAGGAGCGCCACTCCTTCGCTATCGCGGCGACTACGCGCGCGTCGGCGGCACGATTTAGCTCGTATTCCTGCCTACCGTTCCGGAAAGCAGACGCGTGGGGTAACCGGCGCCGTCGAGCCGGGCGATCAGGTCGCGCACGTGGGTGGCGCTTTGCGTTTCGATGAGAACGTCCAACTTGGCGAGCTTGACGGGAACGTCATGGAACAGGCGGTGATGGTAGACCTCGACGATGTTGCCGCCGGCTTCGCCGATCAGTCCCGTCACCTTGGCCAGCACCCCGGGCCTGTCGGTGATTTCCACCCGAAACTGAACCAGCCTGCCGTCCCGGGACAGTCCGCGTATGAGAATGGACGATAGCAGCATCGGGTCGATGTTGCCGCCGGAAACGACCAAGCCTACTTTGCGGCCGACAAACCGCTCGCGATTCTCCAGGAGCGCCGCCAGCGCCGCCGCGCCGGCGCCTTCGACCACCAGCTTTTGCTGTTGCAGGAAGCTGTAGACCGCCGTTTCCAGTGCTCGTTCACCCGTTAGAAAAATGTCGGCGACCAAGGCCTCGATGATCGGCCGGGTGATGGATCCCGGTTCCTTGACGGCGATGCCCTCTGCGATTGTTTGTCCCGCTGCTATTTTCTCGACGTCGCCGCGAATGGCTCGACGCATCGCCGGGTAGAGGGCGGCCTCGACCCCGAAGATCTCGATGCCGGGTTTGATGGCTGTCGCCGCGGTCGCGATCCCGGCAATCAGGCCGCCGCCGCCGATGGGGACGATCAGGCAGTCGAGATCGGGATCGTCGGCCAGCATTTCGAGGCCGACGGTGCCTTGGCCGGCGATGATCTTGTCGTCGTCGTAAGGATGGACGAACTCCGCTCCCTTCGCCTCTACCAGCCCCATCGCGTGTTCGCGGGCTTCCGACAGGTCCTCGCCCTCCAACACCACGCGGGCGCCGAGAGCCTCGGTGCGTCCCACCTTGGAGAAGGGAGTCCCGCGGGGCATGACCACGGTCGCCGGGATGCCGAGCCGGCGGGCATGATAGGCGACGCCCTGGGCATGGTTGCCGGCGGAGGCGGCGACCACCCCCGATTTCCGGGCGGCGGTGCCCAGGCTCGCCAGCTTGATCAGTGCGCCGCGATCCTTGAACGAGCCGGTGTGCTGAAGGTTTTCCAGTTTCAGGACTACTGACGCACCGGTCAGCGCGGCCAGTGCATCGGAAGAGATGGAAGGTGTTCGATAGACGCTGCTCTTGAGCAGGTCGGCGGAAGCACGGATATCGTCGAGGGTTACAGTCATGTGGTCGACCTCAATCGACAAGGAGTGTCAGTCGCCCCACCGCTTCACGGTCTAGAGACTCCCGGCTCTGCCCAAGCTCTATCCAACCTCCGTCGCGCCAAGTCCGCAGCAAATCGCCGTAGTGGGGCGACAACGGGTTGCCGGACTGGCCGGTGGCGATGATGAATTGCGATCGGGACAGGTCGGAAAGGTCGTAGACGGCCCTGAAGCCGGCGCCGTGAATGTGGGCGAAGGGGTGGTCGGGATCGCCGAGGTGGCCCGCTCCCCGGTTCACCGTGTAGAAGCCGCCGTCGGTGGCGACGTCCAGATTGGCCATGGAGCGGAGCACCGGCAAATGACCGAACATCAGATGATTGAACTCGGCCCGGTGCGCGTCGCCCCACCGCCAACTGCCGGGGTCGCGCCCGAACCGGTCGGATAGATCTTCGAGGGCAACGTCGAGGGCGGTCTCGAGTTGGCTTGCACAGTCCTCCACTCCTTGAGTGGCGATATCGTCGCACCATATCGGGCGTTCTTCCAAGACAAACGTGATGAATCGGGGCCGATAGCCCAAATATTCCCGCGCAAGGCCGCCCAGTTCGTCGGCATAGACCGCCCGATTGAACGCCCTCATCCAGGCGGCGAAGACCAGCGGCCCCGGGCGAGCGCGCGACATCTCCCCGGA
>JAUXFS010000285.1 GCA_030622775.1 Rhodospirillales bacterium
ACAGCTTCTCGGCGGAGGACATCGACAACATCAGGTGGTACCCGCCGGTCCCGGCCGGTCTCGAGGTAATGGAAGGCAAGGCCCTCGACCGGATCAAGGCCGCCAAGACCAACTGATCGCCCGGACCGGCGGCCGCCCAACCGCGGCCGCCGGTCCGGTAACATAAGAAATCACGGCTACGGACAGGGAGCGGGGCGGCATGGTCTCGGGCGCGCCAGCGAACGACGTCGATCTCGAATGCCGGCGTCTTGTCAAGCGGTTCGGCGGTCTCGCCGCGGTCGACGACGTCTCGTTCACCATCGCCGAGGGCTCGTTCTTCTCGATTCTCGGGCCGTCGGGGTGCGGCAAGACGACGCTTCTCAGGATGATCGCCGGGTTTCAGTATCCCGACGAAGGCGATATCCTGATCAAGGGGCGATCCATCGTCTCGGTGCCGCCCAACCGGCGGCCGGTCAACATGGTGTTCCAGCACCTGGCGCTGTTCCCGATGATGAACGTCGCCGAGAACATCGCCTACGGGCTGAAGCGCCGGGGCACGCCGAGGAGCGAGATCGCGCCCAAGGTCCAGGCGGTGCTCGAACGGGTCGGCCTGCCGGACTCCGGCCCGATGCGGGTCGACCGGCTTTCCGGCGGCCAGAAGCAGCGCATTGCCATCGCCCGCTGCCTGGTGCTGGATCCCGCGCTGTTGCTGCTCGACGAGCCGCTGGGCGCGCTCGACCTCAAGCTGCGCGAGCGCCTGAAGGTCGAGCTCAAGGAGCTGCAGAGCCAGGTCGGCACCACCTTCGCCTACATCACCCACGACCAGTCGGAGGCGCTGGTGATGTCCGATCACGTGGCGGTGATGAACGAGGGCCGGTTCGTCCAGGTCGGCACCCCCCAAGAGCTGTACTTCGACCCGCAAACCGCCTTCGTCGCCGGTTTCGTCGGCGACAGCAACCGCTGGACCGGCCGCGTCGAGGACGCCGACACCACAGGAGTGAAGGTGGTCACCGCCGACGATCTGTCGCTGCTCGGCGCGCCGGCCGGCGCCGGCGGTCTCGCCCGCGGCGACCGGGTGGAGATCTTCGTGCGGCCGGAATCGATCATCCTCGGCCACGACGCCACCCGTCTCGGCGCCGTCGACAACCGCGTCCGCGGGCGGGTGGAGAATATCCTGTTCGACGGCGCCAACAGCCGGGTGATGGTGCGCGACGGGGCGAGCGGCCACGAGATCATGGTCACCCTGCCGCAGACCGGCGAGTTCGCCGCGCTTTCCCGGGGCCAGGAGGTCCATCTCGGTTGGACCCTCGCCCAGGCCAAGTGCTTCCCGGCCGGCGACGACGCGGCGAGGGCGGGGGCGGCATGAAAGCCGGCCCCCCGTTCAGGCTCGGCCTGATTTTGCTGCTGGCGCCGATCGTCCTGTGGCTGTCGCTGCTGGTGATCCTGCCGCACATCGACATGCTGTTGATCTCGCTTCGGGTGCGGGTGGCGCCGCGAGTGTACGAAACCAGCCTCGCCAACTACGTCGAGTTCTTCACCGAGCCCTTGTACTGGAACACCTTCGCCCGCACCGCGATCATGTCGGTGACGGCGACCGCGATGACGCTGCTGATCGCCTTCCCGGTCTCTTACTACATCGCCAAGATGCTGCGTGGGCGGACAAAGAACCTTTTGTTCCTGCTCTGCCTGGTCCCGTTCTGGGTCAGCGAGTTGGTGCGCACCTTCGGTTGGATGATCCTGCTTCGCGAGACCGGCATCGTCAGCAACCTGCTGCAGTGGGCGGGGCTGACCGCCGGCCCGGTGGAGATGCTGTACAACGACGCGGCGATCATGATCGGTCTCGTCTACACCTCGTTGCTGTTCATGGTGGTGCCGCTGGTGACGACGCTGGACAGCCTCGACGACAGCCTGATCGAGGCCGGCTACGACCTCGGCGGCAACGGCTTCGCGGTGATGCGCACCATCGTCGTCCCCCACGCGATGCCGGGGATCGCCTCGGGCTGCATCGTCGTGTTCATGCTGACGCTGGGCAACTACCTGACGCCGATACTGCTCGGCGGCAAGGACAGCCTGTGGTTCACCGACCAGATCTACACCCAGTTCATCACCCGCTTCAATTGGGAGCTGGGCTCGGCCTTCGGCTTCCTTTTGCTGGTGCTGTCGTCGATCATCGTCTGGATCGGACTCCGGCTGTCCGGCCAGACCCTGTCGGAGAGCGTAAAATGAGGGAGCGGAGACGATGATCCCGTCGATCCCCCAGCCGAGGGCGTTCCGCGTCACCTACGCCGCCTACGTGGCGCTGTTCTTCGTCTACCTGATGGCGCCGCTGGCGGTGGCCGCCGCCTTTGCCTTCAATGACTCGATGTTTCCGTCGCTGCCGTGGAACGGCTTCACCCTCGACTGGTTCGTCGGCGACGCCGAGCCCCGGCTCGGCGTATTCCACGACGGCGCGCTGACCGAGAGCATCGGCATCTCCGCCTTCGTCGCCTTCTGGGTCACCGTCCTCGCCGTCGGCGTCGGCCTCAGCAACGCCTTCCTGTTCGAGCGCCAGACGTTCCCGTTCCGCAACCTGCTCTACATGCTGATGCTGGCGCCGCTGGTGGTCCCCGGGGTGATCCTCGGCATCTCGATCCTGGTGTTCTCCAACTCGATCATCAACGGCATCGACAACGCCGTCGGGGTCGAGATCGACGCGCTGCGCCCCGGCCTGGCGCTGGTGGTCCTCGGCCAGTTCGCCTTCATCACCACCATCACCACCCTGGTGATCTCGGCGCGGCTGAGGAAGTTCGACCTGTCGCTGGAGGAGGCGGCGCTCAACCTGGGCGCCACCCGGATGGTCGCGGTGTGGACGGTGACCATCCCCTATCTCAAGCCGGCGCTGATCGGCGCCGGCATCGTCGCCTTCCTGATGTCGTTCGAGAACTTCAACACCACCCTGATGCTGGTCGGCTCCGACGCGCCGCTGACGATCACCATGTACGACCGCCTGCGCGAGGGCTCGACGCCGGCGCTCAACGCCGTCTCCCTGATGCTGATGGTGGTTTCCGGCGCCCTGGCGTTGCTCAGCGTCTTCGTCCAACGCAACCGCGGCGGCCGATAACGACCGCGGCGGCGCCCGATCGCCAAACCGGCCGCGGCATGGCCGAGGTAGATCAAATGGGGTATGCTCTGGTTGGTTTGGGGGTATTGCCGGTGGGGCTCCGCTACTGAGGACCGATCGGAGGATGGCGGTGCGGGTGCGTCCGGATGCCCTCTTTCGAAAAACGGACCGCGGGGAGGAAGTCCATGGGCGCAAATTCCTTTTCCGAACGGGAGCACTATCTCGTCGATCACTGCCGGCTGGTGACCACCGACCTGGACGAGGCCCGCGAGAGTATGGGCCGGATGTGGGAACGGCATCGATCGGTCATGAAGCGCGGCCGCCGCTTTGGCTTGCGATGGCATCAGGCCGAGCTGATCGATACCAGCCTCAGCTACGCGTGCACGCCGAGTTCCATTGTTGTCGAATGCGGGCCGGTGAGCGACTCGTTTCGGATCTTCATGCACGAGGTAGGAGGTTTCCATCATCGCATCGACGGCCGTGACGCGGTCTCGACGCCGACGCGCGCGGTGGTGCATGCCCCGGGTCAGGAACTGACGATGGAAATCGGGCCGCACGCGCTGCTACTGTTGACGTTCGACGGCGCCTGCGTCAGGAACTGCCTCGATCAGCGGTTCGAGCGACCGCCGCCGATCGAGGCCTGGCCGCGCGAATTTCCGCTGACCACGCTCGCGGGGGCGGCGCTGCGGGCGCTCTGCCGCTGGATGGCGCGCGAGCTCGATCGGCCCGGAGCGGAAATCCTCAACTGCGATCGCGCCGCGAAGAACCTGGAGCGGACCCTGCTCTCACTGTTTCTCGACTGCGTGGGCGAGAACTATCCCGTCGATGAACGAAAAGCGCAGGACCTCGACGTTGCTCGTGTCCGGCAAATCGAGGAATGGATCGACGCCCATTTCGACGAGCCCATCGGCATCGAGGATCTGGCCCGGCACGCGGGGGTCGGCGTCCGGTCGGTACAGACGGCGTTTCGTCGTCTGCGCGGGTGCACGCCGATGCAAATGGTTCTGCGGCGGCGGCTCG
>JAUXFS010000199.1 GCA_030622775.1 Rhodospirillales bacterium
GGCGGCGGTGGCGATCATGTGCACCAGATCCGCCTCGTCGCCGGCGGCCATCACCACCATCCCCGGCAGGCAGCACAGATAGGCGAGGTCGAAGGAACCGGCGTGGGTCGCCCCGTCGGCGCCGACCAGTCCGGCGCGGTCGATGGCGAAGCGCACCGGCAGCTTCTGGATGGCGACGTCGTGGACGATCTGATCGTAGGCGCGCTGCAGAAAGGTCGAATAGATCGCGGCGAACGGCTTGTACCCCTCGGCCGCCAACCCGGCGGCGAAGGTGATCCCGTGTTGTTCGGCGATGCCGACGTCGAAGTGCCGATCCGGGAAGCGCTCGGCAAACTTGTCGAGACCGGTGCCGGCCGGCATCGCCGCGGTGATCGCAACGATCCTGTCGTCGTCCTCGGCCTCGCGGATCAGCGATTGGGCGAACACTCCCGTGTAGCTCGGCGCATTGGGCTTGGCCTTGACCAGTTCTCCGGTGACCACGTCGAACTTGCCGACCCCGTGGTACTTGTCCGCCGACCTCTCGGCGGGCGCATAGCCATGTCCTTTGTGGGTGACCACGTGCAGCAGCACCGGCCCCGGCTCGCGGTCGTCGCGGAGATTTTCCAGCACCGGCAGCAGGTGATCGAGGTTGTGACCGTCCACCGGCCCCACGTAATAGAAGCCCAACTCCTCGAACAGGGTCCCGCCGGTGACCAGACCGCGGGCGTATTCCTCGGCCTTACGGGCGGCGGTGCTCAGGCCGCGCGGGAACTTCTTGGCGACCTCGGCGGCGAAGTGGCGGATCGAGCGGTACGGCTTCGACGAGATCAGCCGCGACAGATACGCGCTCATCGCGCCGACCGCGGGCGCGATCGACATGTCGTTGTCGTTGAGGATGACGATTAGCCGGGAGTCCATCGAGCCGGCGTTGTTCATCGCTTCATAGGCCATACCGGCGCTCATCGCGCCATCGCCGATGACGGCGATGACGTTGTTGTTGTTGCCCTTGAAATCCCTCGCCACCGACATCCCGAGGGCGGCCGAGATCGAGGTCGAAGTATGGCCGGCGCCGAACGGATCGTAGATGCTCTCGCTGCGTTTGGCGAAACCCGAGAGCCCCCCTCCTTGGCGCAGGGTGAGCATCCGGTCGCGCCGTCCGGTGAGAATCTTGTGCGGGTAGGCCTGGTGACCGACGTCCCAGATCAGACGGTCATTGGGCGTGTCGAAAACGTGGTGCAGGGCGACCGTGAGTTCGACGACGCCGAGGCTGGCGCCGAGATGTCCGCCGGTGATGGAGACGATCCGGATCGTTTCCTGCCGCAGTTCCGCGGCCAGCTGCGACAACTGTTCCGCGGTGAAGCTCCGGAGGTCGGCGGGATCGCGAACGAGATCCAACAGCGCCGTCTTGTTGTGCTTTGTCACTTCGTGTCTCCTTGTCCCACGTCGTCAGGCTGTATCCCGGCCTTCCGAACTGGCACCCTAATTACGCCGGTTGACCACGAACTCCGCAAGCGCCCGAAGAGGTTCGGCGTTTTTCGAAAAGATTTCAAGATGCTCTACCGCCTGACTGGCCAACATGTCCGATTGGGCGCGGGCGCGTTCCGGTCCGAGCAGCGAGACGAAGGTCGCTTTGCCCGCTCCCTGGTCCTTGCCGGTTTTCTTGCCGACTTCCGCTTCGTCGCCTTCCACGTCGAGCAGGTCGTCGGCAATCTGGAACGCGAGACCCAGGTCGTGCGCATAGGCGTGCAACGCCTGTCGAGCAGCATCCGCCGCCTTGCCGAGAATGGCGCCGGACTCGCACGAAATGGCGATCAACGCCCCTGTCTTCATCCGCTGCAGGCGCGTCACCTCGGCCATCTCCAGCCTTTGATGCTCGGCCAGGAGGTCGAGCATCTGTCCCCCGACCATCCCCTCCGGCCCGGCGGCATGCGCCAACTCCGCCACCAAGTCGCTCCGGACACGAGGGTCCGGATGGGTTGCCGGATCGGCCAGCACCTCGAACGCCCGCGTCAGCAGCGCGTCGCCGGCAAGGATGGCGGTGGCTTCGTCGAACTTGACGTGGCAAGTCGGCAGACCACGGCGGAGATCGTCGTTGTCCATTGCCGGCAGGTCGTCGTGGATCAGGGAATAGCAATGGACCATCTCGATCGCCGCCGCGACTCTGCGGGCGGACGGTTCGCTGACATCGAACAACTTGGCGCTGGATATCACTAAAAACGGCCTGATCCGCTTGCCACCGGCAAGGGTGGAATATCGGACGGCCTCCATCAGCCGCGATTCCGGATCGTCATGCAACGGCAACAGCGAGTCCAGGACCGCATCTACGTCGCGCGCATTCTCGGCAAGCGCCGCCTTGATCTCAAACAATTGGGAGCCTCAGAGCCTAACCGGAAATGTATTATGTGTTTTCAACGAGTTGCAAGGACACCAATGCCAGGAATCGCGCCGAAGGCGATGCTCGAGCATGGTCGAGTGGCGTTGGCGCCGCAAGGGCGCCCTTCCAGAGGCAAGAGCACAAGGCTTTGAAAACACACAATACATTGCCGGTTAGGCTCTCAGTCCAAATCCGTTGGTTCAGCGGCGACCTGTCCGTTGGGACCGAGAACGATTTTCTCGACCCTGGACTGGGCTTCCTGCAGTTTTTCCTCGCAATGCCGTTTGAGTGCGACGCCCCGTTCGTAAGCGGTTATCGCCTCGTCAAGCTTGCTTGACCCCTCTTCGAGACGACGCACGATCGCCTCCAGTTCGGCGAATGCGTCTTCGAAGCTCATCCGCGCGATGTCTTGCGCGATCCCTTCCTCGACCATGTGTGCCCCCAATACGGCCCCCAGTACGGGACAAACGAAATGGGATGGCCGCCGCAGCGACAAGGTTTCCCGCCGTCACCAGGCCCCGCCGGTCCAGGGTCCTCCTTTACGCGGGATTCTCCCCCACTTGCAAGCGGAATTCATCCGCAAGTCAAAGCATCGCCGCCGCAGGCCGTTGCCAGGCACCGGCGCGTTCGGACGCTTGCGGACGTCGTCGCCCGTTCCCTACGACCCCATCAGCGCCTTGACATGGACGCCGACGCTGGCGGACAGCGCCTCCAGGTCATAACCGCCCTCCAGCGTCGAAATCACCCTGCCTTTGCAGTACTTTTCCGCCATCTCCAGCAGCTCGCGGGTGACCCAGGCGAAATCCTCGGTCTGCAGCCGCAACTGCAGCAAAGGATCGCGGGCGTGGGCATCGAAACCGGCGGAGACAAGGATGATATCCGGAGCGAAGTTTTCGAGTGCGGGCAGAATGCGTTCGACGTAGCCCTGCCGAAACTCTTCCGAGCCGGAGCCGGGGCGGAGCTGAACGTTGCAGATGTTGTTGAAAACCCCGGTCTCGTGTTCCAAACCGGTGCCCGGATAGGCTGGCGACTGGTGGCTTGAGGCGTAGAACAGGTCTCGATACCGGTAGAAGTGGTTCTGGGTGCCGTTGCCGTGATGGCCGTCGAAGTCGACGACCGCCACCCGCTCCAATCCGTGAACGGCGCGCGCATGTTCGGCGGCGATGGCGACATTGTTGAACAGGCAGAACCCCATCGCCGCCGAGGACTCGGCGTGATGCCCCGGAGGGCGAACGGCGCAGAACGCGTTGCGCGCCTCGCCCTTGACGACCGTGTCCACCGCCGCGCAAATGCCGCCGACCGCGCGAAGCGCCGCTTCCCCCGAAGCGGAGTTCATCGCCGTGTCCGAGTCCAGATGGGTGTGGCCGCTGGCGGGGACGTTGTCGAAAATACCTTCGACGTAAAACGCCGCGTGCACTCTTTCAATCTGTTCGACCGTGCCCTTGGGCGCCTCGCGGCGCTCCAGCAACGCGAACGCTTCGTTGTCCAACGCCCTGGTGATCGCCACCAAACGCTCGGGGCATTCGGGATGCCATGAGCCCATTTCATGCTCTTGGCATATCGGATGGGTGTACAGCTGTGTGGGCAAGGTTGCGTCCGTCCGTTTGTTGGGATTGGGGGCTGGACTATGGGTTGCTTCTAGCGCTCATTTTGAGCGATCCGGCCGTCCTTTGCCAGGGAGAAATGGCCGTGCGGGCGCAACGCCGCCCCAATGCTTCGCCCCGGCAACAATCGGTTCCCGGCTGGGCTTGCGGCCGTCGTCGACCACAAGCCAACGACCGAACGTCAACCGGGCCTGTGAGCAACAAGAAAGTCGCGGACCGCGGTTTGCACGTGGCGCTCCAGATCCACCGATTGCGGCGGGGCGACGACTCCGAGCACGTGGCGGAGGAACAGGCTCCCCGATATCATGCCGAAGAACTGAAGCGCCGCCAGATGCGGATCCGTAACATCGAGCAGCCCCCTTCGGTGCAGTCGGGCCAGGTAGTCGGCGAGACGGGCGGTCGCCCGCTCCGGTCCCGAACGATAGTAGACCTCGGCCAATTCGGGAAACCGGCTGCTTTCGGCCATCACGACCCGAAAACGGGCGACGAACTCGGGCGTCAACATCAACTCGAGAAGGCGGGTAGCGATTGCGCGGAGCGCGACCTCGGCATCGGAACCAGCGTCGGCAACTGCGGGAAGGCTTTCGAGCAACCTGTCGCATCGCTCGAGGATGATCGCCTCGAACAATGCCGGCTTGCCGCCGAAATGGGAATAGATGGTCTGCTTCGACACGCCCGCGGCGCGGGCGATCGTGTCCATACTGGCCGCCCCGTAGCCCAGTTCCAGGAAAACACGGGTCGCCGCGGCCAGGATCGCCTCCCGCTTGGATGGGGGCGAACCCGTCGCCTCCATCGGCTCCATCCGCCTCGCCGCAGCGTGTCTCGGCATCGCTGTTCCAACAATTGCACCAAACCACTTTCTAGATTAGACTGGACTGGACGGTCCAGTCCAGTTCTCAGTTGCTTCCTTGATGTTGCGGCGAGTGGACGCAGGGCGTAACGGTTCCTATTTGTTCGTCACTATTTGGATGACACACGAGTAGTCTGAAATGACGTTCACGGTCCCCTGGCGTGCCCTTGCGGTCGCCGCTGTCGCCGCCGCCACCCTGTTCGCGGCTCCCGCGTCGGCGCA
>JAUXFS010000071.1 GCA_030622775.1 Rhodospirillales bacterium
AAACTGTTTGGTTTGATCGCCAGCGGCACGCTCAAGGTCGAAATCAACCAGCGCTACCCCTTGGCGGACGCCGCCCGGGCGCATGCGGACCTCGAAGCCCGCAGGACGACCGGATCAACCATATTGACCGTATAGGGCCTGGACTCGATTGATCCGGCAACCGAGCCGCCCCGCGCGTTCGTTCCTTGGAGGCTTGCCGACGCCGGCCCCGGTGTCCACCGCCCCCGTCGCAGCCGGCCGGCGTCCGCAACCGTTCACCGGGACGGCGGGCGACGCCACGACTAAGGTGGGTCCGCAGCCGAAGGTCACGCCGATGAAACCCGTCAGAGAACCGACTTTCAGGATCGATCGTCGGCTTGGTGCAGGAAAGCCGCCGAAGATTGCCGCATCCAAGAACCCCACCGGCAGTTAGCGTCCGGCGGATCGAAGTTCTCATCGTAGGGTTTAATAGATTCCCATGCTCCATCGCCCAACACATTCCCGAAAATATAGGCCTTTACCTGTGTGGAAACTGGATTGACCATACTACTGAGACGACGACCATGCCGTTTTTTCCACGTGTGATCGCCGAGAAGAAAACAGTACCTCGACACCCTTTCGATCAAGGGTAAGAGCCTTGACTGTGTTGACGCAATTTGCGTAACTGATTCGCGGGATATGAGGTGTGTGAGAAAAACGTTCGTCGTCGGGCGTAGATCCCTTGGATCGCGATGATAGGTTCGGAAGCGCCGGGCCGCATCGAAAGGGTGTTTTTACGTATCATCGGCGTACTTGGTGAAACTGATCGGCTCGAGGGGATTTTTTTTATGCCCTGGCCGTCGCCTTTCACATCTTCGAGACCCGGAAGGAACTCGGGGGCGCGTTCGCCGAACTGACTCGCCGCGCGAAGGCTAGGCCGGTCGTTTTCAAGGCGATTCTCAGCGTTGTGGCGCATTTGGGAATCGGCGACGACGAAGCCTATCAGCTTCTGTGCGCACAGAGCATGAAGCAGCGATTTTCCATCGAGAACCTGAGCAAACTGATCGCCAGCAACGGCGAGAGCGAATGGAATCGCTTGGCAATCAGAAAGATAGGGAGGGTTGCACCAAGTAAATCGTCGTTAGGCGCCGTCGCGCCACCCACGCTCGGCCGCCACTACCGCCGGGCAATCATAACAATCATAAATGTTAGGAGAGCAGGGAGATGACGAAAGAAAGAGAAAACCAACCACCACGGACCGACGGCAGGGCCCAGCCGGATACCTCCGCGATCCAGCGCAGCGACGACTCCACCCCCGGCATCCGGCGCCGGGATTTCATGACCGGAACCGCGGCCGCCGGCCCGGGCGCCCCGGTCCTGCCTCATATCCGGTCCGCCAAGGCGCAAAGTTCAGGCCCGATCAAGATCGGCCATATCGAGGACCTGTCAGGCAATCTCGCCGTCTACGGCGTTCAGAAATTTCATGGGGCGCAGCTCGCGGTCAAGGAAATCAACGAGGGCAAGACACTCAAGGGCGGTCCCGTCGCCTCTGGCGGGGTTGGCTTGATGAGCAACTTCGCGGCCGCCCCCCCGATCATGGGGCGCGGCGACAAGGACCTGAAATTCGTTAGCGATGGCGGAAAGCTCACCGGTTCCGGCATGGCCTTCGTCGAGGACGAGGACGTTCTGGTGGATTCCGGCGAGTCCGGCCTGCTGGGCCGCCAGGTCGATCTCCTCGCGCCGGACGGACAGTCCAGCAACAACATTTGGCAACAGTTGACCAGGAAGCTGATCCAGGAAGACGAGGTGGACTGTCTGGTCGCCGGATTCACGAGCGCCGAAAGAGAGGCGATCCGGCCGATCGTCGATCAGCACAAGCAGCTTTATTTCTACACCAACCAGTACGAAGGCGGCGTTGCCGACTCCAACACCTTCTGCACTGGTGCGATCGTCGAACAGCAGGTGATCCCCGTCGTGGATTACATGATCCGGAAGTTCGGGCCACGGGTCTACACCATCGCGGCCGACTACAACTTTGGCCAGTTGACGGCGGCCTGGACCAAGGCTTTCGCGCCGCTCGTCGGCGGTGAGATCATCGAAGAGGAGTTCGTCCCGCTGAGCGTCTCGGACTTCACCACCTCCATCGCGCGCATCCAGGCGGCAAAACCCGACTGGGTCTTTACGCTGCTCGTCGGAACCAACCAGTCCAACTATTACCCGCAAGCCTCGGCCGCCGGGCTGGAATATCCGATGGCCTCGACGGTCAACATGGCCCAGGGCTACGAACATCGCCGCTTCAAGGCGCCGTCCCTGAACCGCATGTACAACTGCGTCAACTACATCGAAGAAATTCCAACCGTGCGGAACCGTGCGTTCGTGAAGCGTTGGTACGAGATGTTCCCCGACGACCCCTATATCGGCCAGATGGCGCAGAATACCTACTTCTCGATCCACCTCTATGCGAAGGCGGTGCGTCTTGCCGGAACGACGGACCAGGAGACCGTGAAAAGGGCCCTGGAATCAGGGCTCAGCATCGAGGCGCCGGAAGGTGCGGTCTTCCTCGAACCTTCGACGCACCACTGCTCGCACTACATCCGCCTAGCGACCGCGGATGCCGATCACAATGTGAGCTTCGTGCGCGAGTGGCCGAGCATCCAGCCGTGGTGGCTCCAGCGCGTCGGCGTCAACTTGGTAAGGAACAAGGAATACAAGCAGTACATCCCGGACGAGGATCCATTCTTTACCATGTTCTCCAAGTCGTAATAGGATAACCCGCATCAGGTGTTGCTCCGGCCGAAGGCCCACTTCGGCCGGAGCAAACGGGTTTTGGATCTCCGGGAAGCCGCGATGGATGTACTTTCGCTGGTGCTGAGCCTGCTTTATCAATTCGGGACCAGCGCCGCATTCTTTTTTCTGGCCGCCGTAGGGCTGGTCATCATTCTCGGCATGATGAACATCATCAATCTGGCCCATGGCGAGTTGATGATGATCGGGGCCTACACGGCGACGCTCACCTATCACGCCGGCGTGCCCTTCTGGCTATCGGTGATCCTGAGTTTCTTCGTCGCGGCTGCTTTCGGCGCCGTGCTGGAACTGTTGATCGTCAGACGGTTCTATGGTCGCGAGTTGGGCGCCCTGGTCGTTACCTGGGGCGTCAGCCTGGTGCTCGGCCAAGGGACGCTTCTCTTCTTCGGTCCCTTCTTGCCGTCGATAGGAATCCCCGGCGGCTCGTTCTCCTATGGCGTTTTCTCGTTTTCGGCGTATTGGCTGATCCTCAGCTTGATATCGCTGTTACTCATAATCGGGCTCTGGTGGCTCTATAACCGCACGTCTTACGGGCTGCAGGCCAAGGCGACGATGCAGAACGCCGAAATGGCGAAAAGCCTCGGCGTTCGTACGTCCCGGATCTACACCCTGACTTTCAGCCTCGGCGCCGGCCTCGCCGGCCTGAGCGGCGCCCTGCTTGCGCCGACCGTCACGATCGCGCCCTTCATGGGCCAGCAGTTCGTCGCGCCCGCCTTCATAACCGTGGTGGTCGGCGGGGCCGCCAACGTGATCGCCGGCGCGGTCGCCAGCAGCATGGTCCTGGCCGCGGTCAAGACACCGATCGGAATGGCCTTCGGCGCCTTCTCGGGAACCGTCGCCCTGCTGCTGGCGGCCTTGATCATCATCCGCATCATGCCGAACGGGCTCTCCGCACCGCTGGAGAAATACTTCAACCGCCGCGCCGGAAGAGCAATGCGGTGAGAACGTTCGTTGGCCTGATCTCCGGGGGCGCCGACATCGGCCGGACCCGCTTGTTTTGGATCAGTTTCGGCGTGGTCGTGCTGCTGTTCCTTCTTTACCCGACGCAGGCCTCCGCCTTCCGGGTATCGAACGTCTCCTTTTATCTGCTCAACATCCCGCTCGGTCTGGGTATGGCCTTGCTGTGGGGGTACTGCGGCGTCCTGAGTTTCGGCCACGTGGCCTACTTCGGGGTCGCCGGATACACCTACGGCGTCATCGCCGGCAATATGTCTGGGAATCCCTTCGGCCCGCTCGCCGGCGTCGCAGGCGGCCTTCTGGCGAGCATGTTCGTTGCCGGCGTTTTCGGCTACTTCGTGTTCTACGCGCGGGTGCAGAAGTGGATCATCCCCATCCTGACGCTGGTCCTGACGCTCCTGCTCGAAACGTTCCTCGGCCAGACGGCCGGATACCAGTGGCGCGTCGGCTCGGTCCTGCTTGGCGGCTACAACGGAATGACGGGAATTCCCTGGTTCCAAGTGGGCGGGTTCGTCTTCGAAGGCTACTCGTTCTATTACCTCTGCCTCCTTCTCGTTTTGGCCTGCTATTTCGGTCTCCGGATGCTGGTCAATTCCAACTTCGGTCAGGTCATCGTCGCCATCCGCGAGGACGAACTGCGCACCGAGTTGCTCGGCTACGACATTCGCGCGCGGCAATGGGTCGTCTTCGTCCTTTCGGCCGCGCTCGCGGGCCTCAGCGGGCTACTCTATGTCCAGTGGGGCAACTACATCACACCCAGCCAGGTCGGACTGCTGCAGGCGGCGCTGCCGGTCATCTGGACCGCGGTTGGCGGAACCACGAGCCTGCTGGCCGTCGCCATCTCGGCCTTTGCCCTCAACTGGATCACCTTCACCCTGTCCTCGCAAGGCAATCAGTACGCGATGGTGATTATCGGCGGGCTTCTGGTCGCGACCATGGTGTTCTTCCCGCGCGGTATCGTCGTCATGGTGGCCGAGCGCCTCGGGCGCTTGATGACGCGGCGCGCGGCACCGCCACGGCAGCCATAGGGTCGGATGGTCATGGAACCCACCGTCGCCATCGAGACCCTATCCTTGAACAAAACCTTCGGCGGCGTGGTTGCCGCAAGCAACGTGAATTTCAAGGTCCTGTCCGGCGAGTTTCGCTGCATGATCGGACCGAACGGCGCGGGAAAGTCGACGTTGTTCGCCATGCTGTGCGGCATCGAAACTGCGGACAGCGGGCAAATCTTCGTCTTCGGCCAGGACGTGACCCACACGCAGGCATTCAAGCGCGTCAGGCTGGGAGTCGGGCTGACGTTCCAGACCAACCGTGCCTTCCACGCGCTGAGCGTTCGCGAGAACCTGGCGATCCCGCAAGCCTCGGCCAGGCTGGAAAACAAGGAGGTCGGTCAGGCGCGTCTCGAGTTCGCCCTGGACGCCTTCGGGCTCGACCCGAACGACGAGATCAAGGCCGCGGAACTCTCCCACAACCAGCTTCAGTGGCTTGAGATCGCCATGGTTCTCGTGGGTTACCCGAACCTGATCTTGCTGGACGAGCCGGCGGCCGGAATGGCGTCGGAGGAAACCCTGCGGACCGCGAAGGTGCTCAAGCATCTCAACTCGACCGGACTGACGACCGTGGTGGTCGAGCACGACATGGCGTTCGTCAAGGACGCCGCGCAGACCGTGACCGTCTTGCATCAGGGGAAGATCTTCGCTGAGGGTTCGGTCGCCGACATCATCGCCCACGAGGACGTGCGGCGAATCTACCTGGGTCGAGCTTGAGGGAGGTGCGCCATGATGCTCTCCGCCGCTGATTTGCGTTCCGGCTACGCCACCGGCGACGTTCTGCAGGACGTGAGCATCACCGTGGAGCAGGGCGAGGTCGTCGGGGTCCTGGGCCGCAACGGGGTCGGCAAGACCACGCTCATGAAGACCCTGATCGGCCTGCTCCCGGCGCGCGCCGGCCAGATCGTTTTCCGCGACCAGGACGTGACGAAGTTGAGCGCCGACAGGAGGGCACGATTGGGAATCGGCTACGTCCCCCAAGGACGGGGCATTTTTTCGCACCTGACGGTGGGGGAAAATCTGCGCATGGGCGGCCTGATCAACGCCTCGACGCGGTCGCTCGATTTCGATCTGGTCTTTCGCTACTTCCCCTTTCTGAGAGAGCGCCTGACCCAGAGGGGCGGGACGCTCAGCGGCGGGCAGCAAGCCATGCTGGCGATTGCCCGCGCCCTCATCAGCACGCCGGACCTGCTCCTGCTCGACGAGCCGAGCGATGGCGTCCAGCCCAGCATCGTCCAGGAAATCGGTGACTTCATCAAAGTCCTGAACGAGGAAAAGGGGCTGACCGTGCTGATCGTCGAGCAAAACATCGACCTGATGCAGACCGTGGCAAAGCGCGCCTATGCGCTCGACAAGGGTTGCGTCGTCGCTTCCGTGAACCGCGAGGAGCTGATGAACACTCAACGGGTCGCCTCGTTCCTGGCGATCTGAGCGAGGTGAGACGATGAACCGGGCGGGATGCGGTCGCAACGGCAAGGGTTGCTCCGCACCGCGGCGGGCGTCCAGTGGACAACAAGGTCCAAACCAAGGAGGGACATACCATGGAAATGATCACGCGGAGCTACCCGAACAACTGGGTGACCGACTCAATCATGTACAAGCGGGGCGTGGGAGGCGGCTCGTCGGGCGTCACCCATCTATTGACCGAGGAAAAGCAGGGAACCTTCCATTACACCATCGGCCCCTATTCGGAGCCGGTTCTGCATATCAATCCGGGCGACCGCGTGGTGGTGGAAACGCTCGACGCCTTCGAGGGCAAGATTACCAGCGAAAGCGACGTGCCCTCCGAGATTCTCGCGATGCCGTGGCTAAACCCTCAGTGCGGGCCGATCATGGTCGAGGGCGCCGTCAAGGGGGACGTGCTGGCGGTCCATATCGAGGCGATGGCACCCCGCGGCCCCCAGCCGCGTGGCACCTGTTGCATGATCAAGGAGTTCGGCGGGCTGACGGGCACTTACTACACGGCCACGCTGAACGAGCCGCTTCCCGAGAAGGTCCGCAAGATCAACCTCGACGAAGAGCATGTCTATTGGAGCGACAGGATCACCCTCCCCTACAAGCCGCACATCGGGACACTCAGTTGTTCTCCGGAAATCGACTCGATCAACTCTCTGACCCCGGACAACCACGGCGGCAACATGGACCTGCCGGACATGGGCCCCGGGACGGTGACCTACCTGCCCGTTCGTGCCCCCGGCGGCCGGCTGTTCATCGGCGACGCGCACGCCTGTCAGGGCGACGGCGAGGTCTGCGGCGTGGCGGTCGAGTATCCGACGACCACCACCATCACCGTCGATCTGATCAAGGGCTGGCAAATCGAGTGGCCGCGCCTGGAGGCCGACGACTTCATCATGACAATCGGCAGCTCCCGCCCGCTGGAGGACGCGACACGCATCGCCTATCGCGAGCTCGTCCGTTGGATGGCGGCCGAGTACGGCTACGATCAGTGGGACGCCTACATGATGCTCAGCCAGTGCGGAAAGGTGCGCCTGGGCAACTTCGTCGATCCCAAATACACGATCGGAGCGGCCGTACCGAAAAAGTATCTGTAAAACAAAAACGAACAGCCGGTGCCGATGGCCGGCACCCACGGTCCGGGACCCATGGTTGGCCCCGGACCGCCGCCCCCTATCCACTTCGGAGCGATCCCCTGCGGCGCGTCTCCGGCGGGGGCTCCGCGGTTGCAACGCCCGCAGGACGACCGGATCAAGCGTATTGACCGTATAGGGTCCGGACTCGAATGATCCACCCCGCGC
>JAUXFS010000350.1 GCA_030622775.1 Rhodospirillales bacterium
AGAAAAAAAATGGGCCGGCAATGCCGGCCCAAGTTGGTGCTCTTGAGGGAAGGGAGAACTCCGGATGAGAAGTCCATCCGCGATCAATATGCCCGAGACGACCGCCCGAAAATGTGACCGGGATCACAGCCGCGATTTTTTTTCACCTTTTTCTTCACCGGCAGGGAAAAACGGGCGGAGAGCCCGTAGCGGCGAATGACCGAACCGTCATCTCCGCTGGTCGACGCCGGCGGCCGGGTTCATCGACCCGCCGGGAGGCGGGCGCGGATCGTCTCGCTGGTCCCGAGCATCACCGAGCTTCTGTTCGAGTTGGACCTCGCCGAGCAGGTCGTCGGGCGAACGGTTTTTTGCGTCCATCCGAAAAACCGAATCAAATCGGTCGCCCGCATTGGCGGCACCAAACAGATCAATGCGGAGAAACTCGAACGCCTGAACCCCACCCACATCGTCGTCAATGTCGACGAAACGCCGCGCCGGCTGGCCGACGAGCTGGCCCGGTCCGGATACGAAATCGTGGTCACCCATCCGATCGAGGTCCGCGACAATCTGGCGCTCTACCGGCATATCGGCGCCCTGTTCGACCGCGAGCGCGAAGCGGAGGGATTGTGCGGCCGGTTCGAAAACGCGTTCGCGGCGGTGACGGAGGCCGCCCGATCCCTGCCCGAGCGGCGGGTCCTCTATCTGATATGGAAGAACCCGTGGATGACGGTGTCGCGGGACACCTACATCGCGCGCATGCTGGCGCTGGTCAACTGGCGGACGGCCGCGCACGACCCGGAAACCCGCTACCCGGCGCTCGAACTGACCGACGACCTTCTGGCCCGGACGGATCGGGTGCTGTTCGGCTCCGAGCCGTTTCCGTTCAAGCAATCCCATATCGAGGCGTTCCGGGCGGACTTCCCCGCCCACGCCGCCAAGGCGGTGATCATCGACGCGGAAATGACCTCCTGGTACGGCAGCCGCGCGATCCAGGGACTTTCCTACCTAGCGGAATTCGCCCGCGCCCAGGCTCGAGAGTCCGACCGCGAATGAATCGCGCGGCCATTTCACTCCGAAGCCCGAGACTGAAGCAATCGCTTCACCGCTTCCTCGGAGAGAATCGATCTTTCCCATTGGGTCGATTCGGCGCCCCAGGCGGCGGCCGTTCGTAGCGTCTGCTCCACCGGCGCATGGGAGACCAGGGCGTGGAGGAGCCCGGCGGCGAACGCGTCGCCGGCGCCGGTGGTATCGACCGGCACCACCGTCGGCGAGGGCACGCGCAGCGTCTGATCGGCGCTGTAGGCGACCGCGCCCTCGGCGCCGTGGGTCAACACCAGCCATTGCAGGATGTCGCCGGCGACCCGGCGGCCGGCGGCGAAAGGGTCGTCCAGCATATCATCGTCGAGGTCCGATGCCGACGCCACCAGCACGTGGGCCGGCATCCCCCCGGGTTCGCACGGCGGCATGTGGGCGACGACGAAGGTCGAGGCCGCCGCCTCGCGCAACAGCGGCGCCAGATCGCTGCGCCGGCAGCGGACGTAGAGGCAGTCCGCCCGCGATCCCAACAGCCGTTCCGGCGGAATGTCCTCGACGGTGCGGGTGACGTTGATGACGGTCCGCTCACCGACGCTGTCGACCAGGATGATCGAACGGGTCGACGGTTGATCGACGAACTCGATCTGGGAGGTATCGACGCCGGTGGCGGCGAGATCGGCGGTCAACTGGTGGCCGCGGTCGTCGTCACCCAGGGATCCGACGACGACGACATCGTGCCCGGCATAGGCCAGGGGCACCGCCGTACACGCGGCGCCACCGCCCAGCCGCGGTCCCTGCCACGTTCCTTGCAGGTGAGTGCCGACGCGAAACCGCTCGTCGAGCCTCACCACTTCGTCCCTGGCCACCGAACCGACCACCACGATCCGCGCCATCGGCCACTCTCCCCTGCCCTCGCCTAGCCGAAAAGTACAGCCTGAGGGGGCAAAGGCCAAGAAAATCGACCCGCCGGCGGCACCGTTGGCGTCATCCGCGGCGTCGGCTACCCTACGCCGAGTACCGCCGAATGGGGATTGTTCAGCACCGATGACCATCCGTTCCCGCCCTGAGGCGGTGGGCCTTCCCGCCCTGAGAATCCGACTCGGCTTTTTCTATGCCGCGTTCTTCACGGTGATCGGCATCATGTTGCCGTTCTGGCCGGTGTGGCTGGCCGCCAAGGGAATGTCGGCCGAGGAAATCGGCGCCCTGGTGGCGATCGGCGTCGGCGCCAAGTTCATCGGCACCCCCCTCGCCGGCCGGTTCGCCGACCGTTCGGGCGAGCGCCGCCGGCCGATGGCGGTCCTCGCCGTTTGCGCCCTGTTCGCCTTCACCCTGTTCGCCCTGACCGACGGCTTCTGGTCGATCCTTGCCGTCACCTTGCTGTTCTTCCTGGTCTGGCCGCCGGTGATGCCGTTGGGCGAGAGCCTGACCATGCTTGCCGTCCGCGACGGCGGCCTCGATTACGGCCGCATCCGCCTGTGGGGATCGCTGAGCTTCATCGTCCTGGCGGTCCTCGCCGGCCGCATCCTGGTGTTCGAGCCGCCGGGGGTCATTTACCTGATGGTGCTCTGCGGCGTCGCCGGCACCGCCGTCGCCTGCGCGCTGGCCCCCCACCTCCGGGTCGCGCCCGCGCCCTCCGCGCGCCGGCCCTTCTTCGACCTCCTCGCCAACAGGCGGTTCGTCCTGTTCCTCGCCGCCACTACGCTGATCCAGGGCAGCCATGGCGTCTACTACGCCTTCGCCACCCTGCACTGGCGGGCGGCGGGATACGCCGACGACATCATCGGCCTGCTGTGGGCCGAAGGGGTCGTCGCCGAGATCGTCCTGTTCGCCCTCGGCGCCCGGCTGATCGGCCGCCTCGGCCCCGCCCGGCTGATCGCCCTGGCCGGCCTCGCCGCGGCGGCCCGCTGGCTGGTCCTCGGCTCGACCACGGCCCTACCGGCGCTCATCGGCGCCCAGGCCCTGCACGCGTTGACCTTCGGCGCGGCGCACCTCGGCGCCATCCATTTCATCGCCCGGGCGGTGCCGCCGGGGCTGTCTGCAACGGCGCAGAGCCTCTACGCGGCGGTGGTGATGGGTCTCGGCACCGGCCTGATCCTGTTCGCCTCCGGCTGGCTCTACGCAGCCTACGCCGGCGCCGCCTACTACCCAATGGCCGCCTCCGCCCTCCTCGGCGCGATCCTGGCCTGGTTGCTGGCGCAACAAAAGCCGGCGGAAGGCTAGCCGCTGTTGGATTGGGGTCTACCATCCCCTCACAAATTCAATGGTAGACCCCAATCTCTCGATTACCGCTTGAGGTTGGAGGCCTCCTGGGTCATTTCGTCGGCGGTGCGGAAGGCGGTGGCCGAGGCGTTGTAGGCGTGCTGGGTCATGATCATCCGGGTGAACTCGTCGGCGATATCGACATTGGACAGTTCCTGGGCGCCGGACATCAGCGCGCCGTTGGAGCCCTCGCCCGCTCCCGCCAGGATCGCCGCGCCGGAGTTGGCGCTGACCGCGTAGACGTTGCCGCTCAACGCCCACAGGCCGTCGGCATTGGCGAAGTCGGCGAGGGCGAGCTTGTACAGTTGCTGCTCCGTGCCGTTGTCGAACCGGCCGAGCACG
>JAUXFS010000486.1 GCA_030622775.1 Rhodospirillales bacterium
ATCCCGCAGATCGCCGTGGTCATGGGCTCTTGCACGGCGGGCGGCGCCTATGTTCCGGCCATGAGCGACGAGAGCATCATCGTCAAGAACCAGGGAACGATCTTTCTCGGCGGCCCGCCGCTGGTCAAGGCGGCGACCGGCGAGGTGGTCACCGCCGAGGCGCTGGGCGGCGCCGACGTCCACACCCGGGTCTCGGGGGTCGCCGACCACTATGCCATGGACGACGGCCACGCGCTCGCCATCGCCCGGCGGGTGGTTGCCAATCTCAACCGGGTGAAGACCCCGCAGGTGGCGATCCGCAAACCGCGCGAGCCCCGGTACGACCCGAAGGAGATCTACGGGGTCGTTCCCACCGATCTCAGAAAGCCCTACGACGTCCGCGAGGTGATCGCCCGCGTCGTCGACGACTCCGACTTCGAGGAGTTCAAGCAGCTTTACGGTACGACCCTGGTTTGCGCCTTCGCCCACATCTACGGCTACCCGGTCGGGATCATCGGCAACAACGGCATCCTGTTTTCGGAATCGGCGCTGAAGGGCGCCCACTTCGTCGAGCTGTGCTCTCAGCGGGGCATCCCGCTGGTGTTCCTGCAGAACATCACCGGGTTCATGGTCGGCAGCAAGGCGGAGGCCGGCGGCATCGCCAAGGACGGCGCCAAGATGGTTACCGCGGTGGCCTGCGCCCGGGTGCCCAAGCTGACGGTGCTGATCGGCGGTTCGTTCGGCGCCGGCAACTATTCGATGTGCGGCCGCGCCTACGGCCCCCGGTTCCTGTGGATGTGGCCGAACGCGCGGATCTCGGTGATGGGCGGCGAGCAGGCGGCCGGCGTGCTGGCCACCGTCAGGCGCGACGGCATGGAGGCGCGGGGCAAGACCTGGTCCGAAGGGGAAGAGGCGGAATTCCGCAAGCCGATCCTCGATCAGTACGAGTTCCAGGGGCACCCCTACTACGCCAGCGCGCGGCTGTGGGACGACGGCATCATCGATCCGGCGGAGACCCGGATGGTGCTCGGCCTCGGGATCTCGGCGGCCCTCAACGCTCCGGTGGAGAGGACCACCTTCGGGGTGTTCCGGATGTAGGTAGGGGCCGGAAGTAACAAAACGGCGCCGCGCGGAGCGGACGCCCTATCGGGAGGAGAACGATGCCAGGAGGAGAACAATGATCGAAAAGCCGACAAGGGGCTTGGCCGGATTGTGGTTGGGTGCGGTGATGTTCGCCGCAGTCGCCGTTCACGCCCAGGCCCAAGCCCAGTCCCAGTCCGAGCCCGCGGCGGCGCCGCCGCCGCCGATCCTGATGCCGAGGCTGGTGCCCGCGGACCCGCAGCCCGACGCCGCGAAGCTGAACGACGGCCTGGCGGTGCGCTACTACTTCGCCAAGTACAACCACATCCGCGAATTGGTCGACTGGATGAAGTACGACGACGGCGTGCAGGGGAAGCCGCTGGTGATGATCGATCATGCGGACACGGTCGGCAACGTTCTGACCACCACCAACAGCATGCTGGTCGGCGCCCACATCACCGGCTTCATCCGGTTCGCCGATCTCGGGACCTACCGGCTGCGGGTGACCTCCAACGACGGCGTCCGGGTGACGATCAGCGGCAGGAAGGTCTTCGAGGATCCCGGTGTCCACAAGGCCTCGACCTCGCCGGACATGGTGTACGACGTCACCGAGCCCGGCTGGTACCCGCTCGATATCCTTTACTACCAGAAGAAGGGGACCTCGGCACTCCAACTGCACTGGCAACCGCCCGGCGCCGAGGGCTTCGTGCCGGTTCCCGGCTCGGCGTTCAAACATCCATGAGCGCGCAGGCGGAGCGGGGGTAGCACCATGTCCGAACAGGCCGTCATCACCGAGATCGATGCCGAAGGCACCGGCTGGCTCACCCTCGACCGGCCCGAGATCCACAACGCCTTCGACGATACGTTGATCGCCCGGATGGCCGAGGCGCTGGCGGCGCTCGGCGGCAATCCAGAGGTCCGCGCGGTCGTCCTCGCCGCCCGCGGCAAGAGCTTTTCCGCCGGCGCCGATCTCAACTGGATGCGGCGGATGGGCGGCTACTCCCAGGACGAGAACATCGACGACGCGATGGCGCTGGCCGAGCTGCTGCGCACCCTCGACGAGATGCCGAAACCGACCATCGCCCGGGTTCAGGGACCCGCGTATGGCGGCGGGGTCGGCCTGGTCGCCGCCTGCGACATCGCCATCGCCGCCGAGGAAACCACCCGGTTCGCGTTGACCGAGGTCAGGCTCGGGCTGATCCCGGCGGTGATCTCGCCCCACGTGCTCGCCGCCATCGGCCCGCGCCAGGCGCGGCGCTATTTCGTCTCGGGCGAGATGTTCGACGCCGCCGAGGCGCATCGGATCGGGCTGGTCCACCGGGTGGTGCCGGCGGCCGATCTCGACGCCGCGGTCCGCGACATGCTGGCGACTCTCGCCGGCAACGGCCGCCGCGCCATGGCCGAGGTCAAGGAGCTGATCCGCGCGGTCAGCGGCCGCCCGATCGACGAGGGGGTGATGCGCGACACCGCCGAGCGGATCGCCCGGGCGCGGGCCTCCGACGAGGGCCGCGAGCGGATCACCGCGTTCCTGGACAAGCGAAAGGCCGGCCGCTGATGTTCGACAAGATCCTGATCGCCAACCGGGGCGAGATCGCCTGCCGCATCATCCGCACGGCGAAGCGCCTCGGGGTGCGGACCGTCGCCGTCTACTCCGAGGCCGACGCCGGCGCCCTGCATGTGGCGATGGCCGACGAGGCTTACTGCATCGGCCCGGCCGAGGCCAGCGAGAGCTATCTCAACGTCGAGATGGTGCTCGAGGCGGCGGCGCAGAGCGGCGC
>JAUXFS010000324.1 GCA_030622775.1 Rhodospirillales bacterium
ACTCGAGCATGCCCATCGCCGCGGCGAACCCTTGACGGGCAGCATGGCGGAACCACTTGGCGGCTTCCTGGTTGCTTTGCGGAAGGCCCTCGCCGGCAAGGTACATCAGCCCGAGGTTGTGCTGGGCCTTGGCATGGCCTTGGGCGGCGGCGCGGCGGTACCATTCGGCGGCTTCGCCGTCGTCCACCGTCACACCTTCGCCTTCGTCGTAGGCGACGCCGAGATTGTACTGGGCCTGGGCGAATTTCTGCTCGGCGGCGCGGCGGTACCACTTGGCGGCCTCGCCGGCATCCCGCGCCACGCCTTGGCCCCGATCGTAGGCGACGCCGAGATTGTACTGCGCTTCGGCGAACTCCTGGTCGGCGGCGCGACGGTACCAAGCGACCGCTTCGCCCTCGTCCTGGGATACGCCCCGGCCTTGCGCGTACATCAGGCCCACGAGAAATTCGGCCTTGGCGACGCCCTGCTCGGCCGACCGCAGGAACCACTTGAAGGCTTGGTCGTCGTTCTGGGGTAGGCCGCAGCCGGTGGCGTAGAGGAGGCCGAGGCCATACTGGGCGTTGGCGTCGCCCTGCTCGGCCAGCGGCTGCCACTCCCCGTAGGCGGTGGCGTAGTCGCCCGCGCCGTAGGCGGCGTCGCCTGTTTCGAAGTCGGCCCGTGCCGGGGCGGCGACGGCGAAAATCAGGATCGCGGCGGCGATGAGGTGCTTCATGGCGGCGAGGGCTCCGGCCGAAGTGCATGGATGGCGACCGGCCCATGCTGGCACGAACAATGCAAAGATTAGGTAAACGCGCCGCGAGAAAGGGGGGAAGGCCCCTCAGCGTTTGAACTGCTTGGCCAGCGCCAAGCCCTGGCGCTGGTAGGACGAGCCGATGTCGCGGCCGTAGAGCTTGTCGGGTTCGGCGGTCAGCCGTTCGTAGACCAGTCGTCCGACCATCTGTCCGTCGCGCAGCACGAACGGCACTTCGAACGAGCGGATCTCCAGCACCGCCCGCGAACCGGCGCCGCCGGCCCCGGCGTAGCCGAACCCGGGATCGAAGAAGCCGGCGTAGTGCACCCGGAACTCGCCGACGCGGGTATCGTATGGGGTCATTTCGGCGGCGTGGTCGGGCGGCACCGTCACCGCCTCCCGCGACGCCAGGATGTAGAAGTCGCCGGGGTTGAGGATGACGCTGCCGCGGGCGTCGGCGTACACCGGTTCCCAGTACTCGCGCCCTTCATAGTGGTCGACGTTGGCGAGATCGATCAGGTCGGCATAGCGCCGCGCCCGGTAGCCGACCAGACCGTTCTCGTCGCCGCGAAGATCGACGGTCACGCCGACACCCTGGTCGATGTCCTCCATGCCGGGTTCGGCGTCGACCAGCGGGACGACACGGTGGAGCCGCCGCATCGCCGTGTCGCTGACCACGGGGTTGCCGCGGCGCAGACGGAGCTGGCTGAGCCGGCTGCCCTGGTGGACGACGACGCTGAAGGTTCTCGGCGAGATCTCGGCGTAGAGCGGTCCCTTGTAGCCGGGGGCGACCTGATCGAACACCGTCGCGCCGTCGGTGATCAGCCGGGTGAAGATGTCGAGCCGCCCGATCGAGCTCTTCGGGTTGGCGGTCCCCGACACCCGGCTCCTGAGGCTGACGCTTTCCATCAGCGGGACGATGTAGACGCAGCCCTTCTCCAGCACCGCCCCGGCCCGCAGGTCGACCTGATGCATGCTGTAGGCCGCGACCCTGTCCATCACCGTCGCCCCGGCGCCGGGCAGGAAGCCGGCGCGGACCCGGTAGGCGACGGGGCCGAGGCGCAGGTCGAGGCTCGCCGGCTGGATCTGATCCTCGCCGACCGGGTCCGCCGCCGCGATCTCGCCGCACCGCACCATCTCCCGGATCTCCTGGGACGGGAGGATGCCGGTCGAGCGCACCGCCGCCGGTTCGGCGGTGCCGTCGTCGGCTTCGGAAAGGGACGGATTGGGCGCTTCGGCCACGGGGTTCGATCTCCACTCGATGCGGGGCGATGCCTTCGGTTCAGTGGTAACAGGCTTGGGGTTCGCTATCAATCGGTCGCTCCCCGCCGGGCCGCCCGCGACCCCGGTTCGCCCCCGGTTCACAGACTTTCGTTGCAGTTGCGAATTGTTCTTTGCGATGCGGTTGGTTGGCGCTAAATTCCGCCGGGGGCCAAGGGAGTAGGGCCAGGGAGTAGGGACCGTGAGCGTTCACAAGCAATGGAAGAAAGTGACCGTGCCCGAGATCCGGGGACGCAAGGGCGGCGAGCCGATCGTCTGCCTGACATCGTACACGTCGCTGACCGCGGTGCTGCTCGACGAGCATGTCGACCTGATGCTGGTCGGCGACTCGCTGGGCATGGTGCTCTACGGCATGGAAAGCACCCTCGGCGTCACCCTCGAGATGATGATCGCCCACGGCCAGGCGGTGATGCGCGGCGCCCGCAAGGCCTGCGTCATCGTCGACATGCCGTTCGGCAGCTACCAGGAATCGCCGGAGGCGGCGTTTCGCAACGCTTCGCGGGTGATGAAGGAGGTAGGCTGCGCCGGCGTCAAGCTCGAGGGCGGGGTCGAGATGGCCGAGACCATCCGTTTTCTGGTCGACCGCGGCATCCCGGTGTTCGGTCACGTCGGGTTGCTGCCGCAGTCGGTCAACACCGCCGGCGGCTTCCGCTCGCTCGGCCGCGAGGACAAGGAGGCGGCGCAGATCGTCGAGGACGCCAAGGCGGTGGCCGCGGCCGGCGCCTTCGCCATGGTCATCGAGGGCACCGTCGAGCCGCTGGCCCGCGAGATCACCGAGATCGTCGCGGTGCCGACCATCGGCATCGGCGCGTCGCCGGCCTGCGACGGCCAGATCCTGGTGACCGAGGACCTGGTCGGCCTGTTTTCCGGCTTCAAGCCACGCTTCGTCAAACGCTACGCCGAGCTCGGCCAAGGCATCGAGGAGGCGGTCCAGGCCTATGCCAAGGACGTGCGCGCCCGCCGGTTCCCGGGCCTCGAACACTGCTTCGGGACCAAGGCGCCGCAGAAAAAGGCCGGATGACGTCTTCCGGGCCACACGCTGGGCCTGACCCCGGATCGGGCCCCGGGCGGGCCATCGACACCGTCCGCACCGTCGACGATCTGCGCGCCCGCGTCGGCGCGTGGCGCCAGGCGGGCGAGACCGTCGGCCTGGTGCCGACCATGGGCGCGCTGCACGAAGGCCACCTGGCGCTGATCCGCCGCTCGCGGGTGCTGGCCACCCGCACCTGCGTCACCCTGTTCGTCAACCCGACCCAGTTCGGCCCCAACGAGGACTTGGACGTCTATCCCCGCGACGAGGCCGGCGACATCGCCAAGATGGTCGCCGAGGGCGCGCATCTGCTGTTCGCGCCGTCGCCGACCGAAATGTACCCGGAGGGCGAGGCGACCCGGGTTTCGGTCCCCGGCCTCGGCGACGCGCTGGAGGGCGCGTTCCGCCCCGGCTTCTTCACCGGCGTCGCCACCGTGGTCGCCAAGCTGTTGATCCAGGCGCAACCCGACGTCGCGGTGTTCGGCGAGAAGGACTACCAGCAGCTCCGGGTGATCAAGCGGATGACCCGCGACCTGTGCCTTCCGGTCCACATCCACGGCGAGCCGACGGTGCGCGAGGCGGACGGCCTGGCGCTGTCGTCGCGCAACGCCTATCTGTCTGCCGCCGAGCGGCGGATCGCGCCGGCGCTCCATCGCACCCTCGGCGCCGTCGCCACCCACGTCGCCGGCGGCGACGATCCGATCCGGCAGTCGCGATGGGCCACCGATATCCTCGAGCGCTGCGGCTTCGCCAAGGTCGACTATGTCGAGGTCCGCGACGCCGAGACCCTGGAGCCGTGGCCCGGCC
>JAUXFS010000343.1 GCA_030622775.1 Rhodospirillales bacterium
AAGCAGCGCGAGGTGCCGGCGACCACGGACCAGACCTTCCATGCCTGGTACCTGAAGAACCGGGGGAAATCATGAGCAGCCGCGAGATGATCCTCGACGCGGTGCGGCGCAACCAGCCGTCTTCCGTTTCGTTGCCGGAGGTGCCGCTTTTCGATCGAGACCCGCCGCCGGCATGGCCGCGGTTCCGCGAGAGCCTCGAACGGATGGGTGGCAAGCTGGCCGAGCCGGCGCCGAACGGCGACCTCGGCGCGTTGGTGAGGGAGCTCCACCCCGACGCACGGGTCGTCTGCTCGGCCACGCCGGAAGTGGCGGGCAATCGGGCGCTGAGCGATGTCGGCGAACCCAAGGAACTCGACGATGTCGATGTCGGCGTCGTCCGCGCCGCGTTCGGCGTCGCCGAAACCGGCTCGGTGTTCCTGAGCGAGACGGATCTCGGCGTCAACGCGCTCGGCTTTCTCGCCCAGCACCTGGTCGTGCTGCTCGATCCGGCCGACGTGGTCGGCAATTTGCACCACGCCTACCATCGTCCGGAGTTTCTGGAAGCAAGTTACGCCGTGCTGATGACCGGGCCGTCGGCGACCGCCGATATCGAGGGCGTGCTCATCCACGGCGCCCAGGGGGTCAGGAGCCTCACCGTCGTCGCGGCGCCCCGCCCCCAAGCTTAGTCGCCGCCCGCCGGTCCGATCATGCCGCCCGGGAGGGCCTCGGGCGCCGGGCCGCCTTGCGGTGACGTCCCGGTCGTCCGATCAGGCGATCGAACAGGAAGCCGCCGACGCCGCCGAGAACCAGCCACATCACCCCGTTGGTGACCAGCGACGCGACGACGAACTCGGTCTGCAGGGCGGCGGGCGCCAAGGCGGCATGCACCGCCGGTTGCGGGGCGCCGTAGAGATGGGGCAGGACGACGATGATCGGCGCCGCGATCCGCAGCACCGGTTTGGGAGCAAACACCAGCAACGCCAGTCCACCGCCGGTGCACAGCACCGTGGCCAGCCACCAGAGCTGTCGCGCGGTGAGGGACGCCGCCTCGGTCCCCGGCAATTCGGGCGGCAGACCGAGCGCCGGCGCGCCGTGGAAGGCGATGAATCCCGCGACCCCCCACAACAGTCCGGTGACCAGCGTCTCGCGCCCGCGCAACACGAAAAGCCCGGTGAGCAGCAGCCCGAAGCCGGTGGCGATGAGCACGTGGGTGAGCACGGTGAACGCCGTTCGCTGCAGGCCGTCCGCCGGCGCCCACGCGCCCCCGTCATGGTCGTGGTCGTGGCTTCCATGGTCGTGGGTGGAGGGCGCGGCCACCGCCGCCTGCTCGTAACCTTCGGCCTCGATGATCAGCGGTGTCGTCCACAGCAGCTGCAACGCCGACGCCGCGAGGCCGGCGACGAGGCCGGCGATCAGCGCGATCGTGAGGATGCGGTTGAGCACAACCGCTCGGGCGCTTCTAGTGACAGGGGAAGGCGGCCACGTGGCGGCCGTCGTGGGCGGCGTTGTGGACCGCCGAGATCGGCGCGAAGCCGCTCAGCCACAGAACCGAGACGCCCAAGGTAAACGCCACCAGGGCGGCCGCGACACGCTGCGATACGCCAAGCCGGGACGGCTGCTGGACGGTTGTCATCGGCGTCATTGGTTGTCTCCCCGTTTCCGATGTTTCGTTACCCAGGTTCGTCACCGCCCCCACGGTCGCCAAAACCGCCGGGACGGAACTCCCCGTCGCCTTACTCAAGCATATACAACGGAATCCTCCCGGATGCCGCCTCTTTTTTTGACAACCGCCGCCGATACAGGCGGACGCGAGGGGCTGTCGATAACAAACCGCATGCTCCTACAGGCCGAGGACGCCGACGCCGAGACTTCGCGCCCCGGCGGCCAGGGCGCGATCCTTGGTGGCGAGCGGGATGCCGGATCGCATTGCCAGTTCCAGATAGGCGGCGTCGTAAGCGGTCAGGCCCTGCCCCCGGGCCAGGGCGAGGATCTCGGCGAACGCGCGAAACGGGGTTTCCTGATCGACATCTATGGACAGGGTCTCGACCATGGCGATGAACTCGGCGGTAGCGGCGGCGGTGATCCGCCCTTTCCGCTCGGCGAGGGCAAGGACGTTTGCCGCTTCCAAGTGCCACAGCGACGGGACCACCGCGGTTTCGGTCTCCAGTCGATCCAACACCGCCCACGCGGCAGGGTTTGCCTCGTCGCGAAAACACCAAGCCAGGGCGATGGAGACGTCGAGAACGAACGCCGTCACCGGCGGCCCTCTTCACGGAGCGCGCGAACGGAGAGTCCACCCAGGGTTTGGCCCTCGCTGAACTCCTTTAGCCGCCGGATGGTCCGCCGGATGCGCTCGCGATCCGGGGCCGAGAAAGGGATCAACCGCGCGACCGGCGTTCCGTGCCGGGTGATGGTGACTTGCTCGCCGCCGGCCACCCGTTCGAGCAGCCGGGAAAAATGGGTCTTGGCCTCGAAGGCGCCGACTGTCGCCATGGCGTCGACTTTCAACCAGTTGCAGACTAGTTGAACATCATACAGACGACGCGCCTCGGCGAAAACAAAATCCTCCTGCTCGGCCGCAGCACCCACCACCAGCCTGAGAGTCCGTCCGGGCGCGGCGGGTGTGTTGCCCCGCCCCCGCCCCGCCCCCGCTGTCAGCCGCCCTTGGCGGCGATGATCTCGGCCTTCTTGACCATCACCTCGGCCTGCTTGATCGAGGCGATGTCGATCAGCCGGCCGTCCAGCGCCACCGCGCCGGCGCCTTCCTTCTGGGCCTTTTCCATCGCTTCGAGGATCCGCTTGGCCTTGTCGATCTCGTCGGCCGACGGGCTGAACAGCTCGTTGGCGAGGTCGACCTGGGAGGGGTGGATCGCCCACTTGCCCTCGCAGCCGAGCACCGAGGCGCGGTTGGCCTGGGCGCGGAAGCCGTCGGTATCGGAGAAGTCGCCGAACGGGCCGTCGAGCGGACGCAGGCCGTTGGCGCGCGCCGCGACCACCATCCGGGCGATGGCGTAGTGCCAGATATCGCCCCAGTGGACCTCGCGCCGGCCCTCGGCGTCGGGGTCGGTGAGCACGTGGTAGTCGGGATGGCACCCGCCGATGCCGGTGGTCCGGGTCTTGGTCGAGGCGGCGTAGTCGGCGACGCCGAAATGCAGCGACTCGTTGCGCGGGCTCGCCGCGGCGATCTCGTGGACGTTCTGCATGCCCAACGCCGTCTCGATGATCATCTCCAGGCCGATATGCTTGGTGTAGCCCTTGGCCTCCTCGATCTGGGTGAGCAGCATGTCGATGGCGTAGATGTCCTCCGACGTGCCGGCCTTGGGGATCATGATCAGGTCGAGCTTGTCGCCCGCCTGCTCGATGACGTCGACCACGTCGCGGTACATGTAATGGGTGTCGAGGCCGTTGATCCGCACCGACAGCGTGCGTCCGCCCCAGTCGAGGTCGTTCAACGCCTCGATCACGTTCTTGCGCGCCTGCTCCTTGTCGGGGGGCGCGACGGAATCCTCGAGGTCGAGGAAGATGACGTCGGCGTTGCTCTTAGACGCCTTCTCGAGAAACGTGGTGTTGGACCCCGGAACCGCCAGCTCGGTACGGTTCAGGCGCGGTGTGCATTGCTCGACAATTGTGAAACTCATGATGATCTCCCCGGCACTAGTCGGCGGTTGATTGTTGGAAGCGGAGGTTATAGCGCAGGATATGAGGCCGGCTC
>JAUXFS010000388.1 GCA_030622775.1 Rhodospirillales bacterium
CCCCTTGCGAGCAAGACCGCGCTCGCCACGTAGAAAGCGGCGAAATAGGCTCGATTGACGGCGAAATCCGGCCGGTCGGCCAAGCTCTCCGACCGCGCGGAGGCAAGGGCGGCGTCCGCTCTGTCGAACCAGTAGGAGACGACCTCGCCGGTGTCGTCTCGCTCGGTCACACGACCACCCCATCGCGGGCGATTTCCCGGTGGATCGGCAGGATCCGGTAGAGACTCTCCCGCCATTGCCGGCCGGGCACGATCAACGGGCTCAGCACAACGTCGTGGGCGAGTTCGACATCGAACAGGGCGTCGACGATGGCTCTTCGTTCGGTCCAGGCCACCTCGCGGGTGGTCAGCACCAGGAGATCCAGGTCCGACTCGGCGTCGCCCTCTCCCCTCGCCCTGGAGCCGAACAGGACCACCTGCTCCACCGGAAAGCGGTCCTTCAACGCTTTGACCGCCGCCGCCAGTGCTCGGCGTTCTTGTTTCGACAGGGGGATCGTCTGCAAGGTGCTCATGCCATCGCTCGCGGTCGGTGGGACAGTTTAGCACAATTCAGGCGAGTCGATCCGAAATGAGCCACCGGCACACCTGTCGCGGGGAGAACGGACTGCCGCGGATGGAGTCGCGGATCGAGCGCGAACCGTTCTTGTCGCCTGACGGTATGAGCGCCGGCGGCGGCAGCAGCGGCGAAGATCAGGTTCCGGCTGTGGGTCGAGACCGTGCCGGGGATCACGACGAACGTGTGGCGGGCGAGCAAGGTGTCGCCGAACGCGAGAAGGCGGATGCGATGGCCAACGGACTCGGTCGCCGCTAGTGTGACGGCGGCATGAACGCTCCCAGCGACCCGGCCCGCACGGTCTATACCATCGGCCATTCCAATCACGGCGCTGGCGCATTCATCGCGCTTCTGCGCGGGGCCGGCGTCACCGCCGTTGCCGATGTCCGCTCGGTGCCGTACTCGCGGCGTCATCCGCAGTTCGGCAAGGCCGCGCTGAGCGCGTCGCTGCGGGCCGCCGGCATCGCCTATGTCTTCCTCGGCGATCGGCTGGGAGCGCGGCCGAACGACCGCGGCTGCTACCGCGCCGGCCGCGCCGATTACCGGCTGATCGCCGCCAGCGCGGCGTTTCGAGACGGGCTCCGCCGCGTCGAGGAAGGCGCCGAACGCTACCGCATCGCACTGATGTGCGCCGAGCGCGAGCCGCTCGATTGCCATCGCACCGTGCTCGTCGCCCGTCATCTACAACGGCGCGGGATACGCGTCGTCCACATCCTCGCCGACGGCGCCACCGAACCGAGCGAAGCCACCGAGCGCCGTCTCCTCAAGCGAATGCACCTGGAGACGGCGGATCTGTTCGACGCTCCGGGAGACGCGCGCGCCGCCGTCGAACAGGCCTACGACCGGCGCGGCGACGAGATCTGCTACGTGGAACGAGGGCCTGCCGCTATCGACGGCGGGCAGCTTCCTTGATTTCGGCGATGGTCTCGCGTTCGCCGGCGCGTCCGCTGGTGACCCCTTCGTCCCAAAGCCGGCCGAGAAGGCGCTTGGTACGCCAATCGCGCAAGGCCTCGCGGATGACTTCGCTGGACGTGGCGTAATCGCCGCTCGCCACCGCTTCGGTCACTAGGCGCGCGTGCTCATCGGTCAACGAAATGCTGATCTTTGCGCCCATGCTGTCCTCCGTTCGGCATCTCCAAAGTAGGAAAAATTCGCACTTTTCGCAAGAGCTGCCGTGGCGAGACTTCCGTCGCCGGCAACAGTCACTCGTCAGCCGGCAGTTCCGGCGGAATTTGGCGATATGATCCTGTCGACCGCGCATCCGTTCGGCGAACCGTCGACCACACACGGACGCGAACCGGCGGGTCTCGACGCGTTGTAGGATAATATGCCTTGATTCCGCGCCGGCAAAGGCATACATGGAAAGAGAAAACGCTCTTTGACATCGTGGATTGCACGATCGATCCCGCGCGTCGGAACGGTGGGGCTTGTCCGCCGGGGCCTTCGGCGGGAAGCAGGGATCCCGCAACTCGTTGTAAATGAGTGAAAATTTGGTATTTCTGACGACTTTTGACGAGTTTTGACGACTTTTGACGATGATCGGGTTTCGGGTGCGGCGGCTTGTCGGTGCGGGTTTCTTTTGGGATCAAGGGGTTGCAGGCCGTTTCGGTGGCGGAATGAAGGGTTATTGGAAAACCTTGTGAATCAATCGGTTATCATTGGTTTTGACGACTTTTGACGATTTTTGACGATGATTCCGGCGTTTTTTCAGAATCGTTTGATTTCAATGGATTAGGCTCTTTTTGCGGATCCGAAATCGTCAGGAATAACCGAGCGGAGACCTCTGGTTTGAGAAACTCCCTTGATATCAATGCGTTATGGCCTATCGGCGGCGCGGCGCCCGCCGGTCACGCAGTCCGTCTTCGCGGCCGGCGGGCGCCGCGCCGTTCAGCCCATGGTCGGCATCGAGAACTGGGCGCCGGCGCGGGTGCGCGACGGCCAGCGCGACGTGACGGTTTTGAGGTGGGTGTAGAAACGGATGCCTTCGGGGCCGTGGACGGCGAGATCGCCGAAGCGGGACTGCTTCCAGCCGCCGAAGCTGTGGAACGCCAGCGGCACCGGGATCGCCACGTTGACCCCGACCATCCCGGCCTCGACCCGCGAGACGAACTCGCGCGACGCATCGCCGTCGCAGGTGAAGATCGCGGCGCCGTTGCCGAATGGATTGGCGTTGGTCAGGGTCACCGCCTCCTCGAAGGTCGCGGTACGCACCACGCACAGCACCGGGCCGAAGATCTCTTCTTGGTAGACGCGCATTTCGGGGCGGACCCGGTCGAGCAAGCTGCCGCCGATGAAAAAGCCGTTGTCGTAGCCCTGCAGTTTGAGCCCGCGGCCGTCGACGACCAGGTCGGCGCCTTCCTCAATACCGAGGCCGACGTAGCCGGCGACCTTGTCGCGGTGTTCGGCGGTGATCAACGGTCCCATTTCCGACTCGGGGTCGGTCCCGGGGCCGACCTTGAGGCCGCGCACCCGCGGCGCCAGCCGGTCGATCAGCGCGTCGCCGGCGTCGGCCACGGTCACCGCCACCGACACCGCCATGCAGCGCTCGCCGGCGGAGCCATACGCCGCGCCCATCAAGGCGTCGACCGCCTGGCCCATGTCGGCGTCGGGCATGACGACCATATGATTCTTGGCGCCGGCCAGCGCCTGCACCCGTTTGCCGTGGGCGCAGCCGGTGGTATAGACGTGGCGGGCCACCGGGGTCGAGCCGACGAAGCTGACCGCCTGCACCCTGGGATCGGTGAGCAGCGCGTCCACCGCCTCGCCGTCGCCGTTGACCACGTTGAACACGCCGGCGGGGAGGCCCG
>JAUXFS010000410.1 GCA_030622775.1 Rhodospirillales bacterium
GATCGCCAGCAACACCGAAGAATCGATGCCGCCGGAGAGAAACATGCCGTAGGGCACATCGGACCATTGGTGCACGGTGACGCTGTGATTGAGGTAACGGTCGAGTTCGTCGAGCGCCTCCCCCTCCGGGATCGACCGGGGCGCCTCCGCCGGCAGCGCGGCGAGGCGGCGGCGCTCGACGATGCGCCCGCGCTCGGCCACCACCGTTTCGCCCGGAAGCAGCCGCTCGATGCCGGCGAAGGGGGTCGACCGGCCGGTGGTGAACTGAAGCTGCAACAGCTCGTCGCGGATCTCGGCGCGCAACCTCGACTCGACCACCCCGGCGGCGATCAGCGCCTGGGGCTCGGACGCGAAGGCCAGACCGGCGTCGGTCTCGGCGTAGTACAGCGGCTTGATGCCGAACGGATCGCGGGCCAGGATCAGCCGGCCGGCCTCGGTGGTGCCATGCCTGGGGTCGTGAATGGCGATCGCGTACATGCCGCGCAGGTGGTCGACGAAACCGGTTCCATGCTTCAGGTACAGGTGCAAGGGGGGTTCGCAATCGGACCCGGTGATGAGAAGGTCCTCTCCGAGCCGAAGGCGCAGTTCGGGAGCGTTGTAGATTTCGCCGTCGGCGACCAGCGCCACCCAGCCGTCCCCGTCGGGCCCGGGATCGGCGTCGGTTTGCGCGTAGAGCGGCTGGTCGGCGTTGTCCGGAGCCATGACCGCAAGCCGCGCGTGCACCATCCCGAGATTGCCCGAAAGGTAAGTCCCGCGCCCGTCCGGTCCCCTGTGGGCGAGGGCCGCGGCGAGCTTTTTCAGCGTCGCCTCCCTCGGCGGCCGCCCGTCCCGGGTCATGAGGCCGGCGATCCCGCCCATTCAGGTCCCTCCCTCCACCGTTCCGAAAAGCGCCGCCAACCCGACGACGATCCGCGCCTTACCGATCCGCTCCCCGCGAACGGCGCGACCGGCATCGACTCCTTGCTGGTCGGGTTGGTCAACATGCCGCAACGCCGCAAAACGGTTAGCACAGAGCCACGACCTTGCCAAGGGCGGCGGACCCCCGATGTCCGCCCCTTGCCATCGACCGGAAAATCGCCCAATTAGGCTATAGGCTTGATCGGCTTGCGAATGAAGCCGATGACATGGGCGGAGAACCGATGACCACACCTGATCGATACGTCGTGCTGGACGACCGGGGACTGATCGGCGTCGACGGCGAGGATGCACGCGAGTTTCTCCAGGGGCTGGTCTCCAACGACGTCCGCAGGGTGGCTCCGGATCGCGCCATTCACGCGGCGTTTCTCACCCCCCAGGGCAAATACCTCCACGATTTCTTCATCGTCGAAGACAACGGCGGTCTGCTGCTCGACTGCGAAACCCGGCGCCTCGACGACCTGAAACGCCGGCTCGGCATCTACAAGCTGCGGGCCAAGGTCGCCCTCGCCGACCGCAGCGAGTCGTTCGTTGTCGCGGCGCTGATCGGCGACGGCGTTTTCGCGACCCTCGGCCTGCCCGCCGAGACGCCCGCCGAGACGCCCGGGGCGGCCGCCCGCTTCGCCGGCGGCGTCGCCTACTTGGACCCCCGGCTCGCCGCCGCCGGGGCGCGTGTCGTGCTGCCCCGCGACGGTGCCGCGAAGGCGCTCGAAAACTCGGGCTTTGCCGCGGCCGACCGTACCGAATACGACGCGCTCCGTATCCGCCTGGGTCTCGCCGACGGCAGCCGCGACATGGAGGTGGAAAAGGCGATCCTGCTCGAGAACGGCTTCGACGAACTCCATGGCGTCGACTGGGACAAGGGCTGCTACATGGGCCAGGAACTGACCGCCCGCACCCGCTACCGCGGGCTGATCAAGAAACGGCTGGTCCCGGTGGCCGTCGACGGCCCGCTGCCCGCGCCCGGCACCCCGGTGATGTTCGAAGGCAAGCAAGCCGGCGAGATCCGCTCCGGCGTCGAAGGCGCCGCCCTGGCGCTGATGCGCCTCGAAGCCCTCGACCGCGCCGCCGCCGCGGGCCAACCGTTCACCGCCGCCGACGCCCTGATCACCGCCCGCAAGCCCGAATGGGCGGCGTTCTGACCGTGACGCTCCGCCATTCGGGAGATCGGCCGTCGTCATGACCTGGGAACTGTATGCGGCCTATCTGGCGGCCACCTTCGTCGTCCTGACCATCCCCGGGCCGACGGTGATGCTCGTGGTCAGCTACGCGCTGGCCGATGGCCGGCGCTCGGCGTGGGGCACGGTCGCCGGGGTGGCGGCGGGAGATCTCACCGCGATGACCGTGTCGCTCGCCGGAATGGGGGCGGTGCTGTCGGCCTCCGCCGATCTGTTCACCGCGCTGAAGTGGATCGGCGCCGGCTACCTGATCTATCTCGGCGTCAAGCTGTGGCGCGCGCCGGCGACCCTCGACACCCCCTCGCCCGGAGCGGCCCGACGATCCGGGACGGCGATGATGGGCCACGCCTTCGCCGTCACCGCGCTCAATCCCAAGAGCATCCTGTTTTTCGTCGCCTTCCTGCCCCAGTTCATCCGCGCCGACGCGCCGGTCCTGCCGCAGCTTGTGCTGCTCGGCGCCACCTTCCTGGTGCTCGCCGTCGTCAACGCCGCCGCCTACGCGCTGCTCGCCGGCGGCATCCGCGACGCCGTGCGGCGGCCCTCGGTGCTCAAGACCATCAACCGCGTCGGCGGCGGCGTCCTCGTCGGCGCCGGGATCCTGACCGCGGCTTTGCGGCGGTCGGCCTGACGCGAGAGAAGATCGTTAGCTGTCCATGTCCGACGGCCATGGAAATGGGCTTTTTTGATCAATCCGATCAATTTGTCTATGAATGGATGCTCGCAGACAAGGAGTTTGCCGTGCGCCATGTCTCCGCCACCGAGGCCAAGCAGTCTTTCTCGGCGATTCTGGACGCCGCCCAGCGCGAGCCGGTGGTGATCCGGCGCCAACGGCGGGACATCGCCGTGGTTCTGTCCATACGGGAGTACGAGAAGCTGACCGCCCTCGACGTCGCGGAGTTCCAGCGGTTCTGCGACCGGATCGGCGAACGGGCGGCCGCCCGCGGAATGACCGAGGACAAGCTCGCCGAAATTCTCGCCGATGCGCCATAGCCCGACTTCCGCGGTTCGGTACTGATTTCAGGAAAATTTGGCTGTCGCCATGGATCAAAAGGGTCAGACCCTTTTGATGGTCTTCGTCGAGAGCCTCTTGTGATGCTCCAGCATCACGGCGCGCCCCACTCCTTGC
>JAUXFS010000312.1 GCA_030622775.1 Rhodospirillales bacterium
CCATGACTCCCTCGCAGATGATGATCTCCGCGTCACCGGCCAGGCGACCGGCGGCGGCAATCAAGGTCGACGCCCGCATTGCCCACGGATCGAGGTTGAGGCAGGGCCTTCCGCTGGCCGCCGCGTGAAAGGCGGGGTCGATGTAGTCGGGGCCGGCCTTGGCCGAGCCGACGGCAAGCCCCGACGCCGCCAGGTGGCGCAATAGCCCGAGGGTGAAAACAGTCTTGCCGCAGCCCGAGGCGGGAGCGGCGACGATCAGGCCCCCCGTCAGCCCCCCGGTCAAGTCCCCCGTCAAGCCCCCTCCCCGGCAACGATCTTGTTCAGGCGCTCGGCCATCCGTTCGGGACTCACGTCGTGGCTGCAGTGGCTCAGGGACGTTCCTTCCGGCCCCATCACGTAGGTGATCGAGGTGTGGTCCATGAGGTAGTCGTCGGCATCCGCCCCTTCCTCCTGCGCCTTGGCGGAGTACACCCGGTAAGCCTTGGCCACCGCCGCGGTCTGCTCGGGGCTACCGGTCAACGCCACCAGCCGGGGATGGAAGAAATCCGCGTAGTCCTTCATGTGTTCGACGTTATCGCGTTCGGGATCGACGGTAATGAACATCGGGACGACCTTGTCCGCCGCGTCGCCCATCAGTTCCAATGCGTCCGAGTTGCGGGTCAACCCGGTCGGGCAGATGTCGGGGCAGAAGGTGTAGCCGAAATAGATCAACATGTAGCGGCCACGGAAATCCGCATCGGTGACCGTGTTGCCGTCCTGATCGACCAGGGTGAACGGCCCGCCGATCACCGGCGCCGAGGTGACCGCGGCCTGCTGCCCCGGGCCCCCGACGCCGAAATAGAGCCGTCCGGCGAGATAGGCAACGATGACGATGGCGATCACCGATAGGACCAGCGCGATGGCGTTGGTCCGACGGGTCTTGGTTCCGGCTTCGGCCGGCTTGTTTTGGCTCACGTTCGCTGTCCTCCGAACACTTCGTTCAAGCAATGACCCGCCAGGCGAGGTAGGAAAGTGCCGCCGCATTGATCACCATCACCACCGGCATCGCCCGGGCGACAAGGCCCTGCCAGCGGCGGCCGGCGACGTGGCCGGCCAAGCCGACGGCAAACAGCGCCGGGACCGTGCCGGCGGCGAAGGCGATCATCGCCAGCCCCCCGGAGAGCGCCCCGCCGCTGGCGGCGGCGGCGGCCAACGCCCCGTAGAGCAGGCCGCAAGGCAGAAACCCGAGCGCCACGCCCAGCGCATACCCCCTGAGGCCCACCGGCCGGTCGAACAACGGCCGGACCAGCCGGCCGATCCGGCGCGACCACCAGGATTCGCCTCCCGAGGACAGCCACGGAACCTGGACCCGAAGGCGACTGACCGCGTAGCCGAGAAAGAACAGGGCCGCCAGCACCAGCAACGCCGCCGACAGCCACTTGAGCCCGGTGACATCGATGATCCCGCCGGCCAGTGCCGCCGCGCCGGCGCCGAGGCCGGCATAGGTGGTCGCCCGGCCCAAATGGTAAGGAACCAGCGCCGCGCCGGCCAGCCGATGAAACTCGCGCATCTCCGCCGCCGGCCGCGACTCGAGCCGCGCGACGGTCTGGCCGAGCACGAACGGGCCGCACATGCCGACACAATGGGTGGCGCTGCCCACCAGCCCGGCCATCAGCAGGCTGGTCAACAGGCCGCCGTGTTCGACCGCCACCGCCCGGCACTGGGCGAGACCCGAACTCAGCAGATTGACAAGCAGAATTTCCTGGTCCACGGCGTCTTCACGCTAGGTCGTGACCGGGGAAAGCTCGAACCGGCCGGACCGTATATTAGAATTATAGGTTATAGGCGGAGGATCGAAATTCCGCAAGTTGTCGGGTCCATAATCGGGTTACATTGGAAATATGGATGCAGACAAGCCCGAGGGCCCGCTTCGCAAGGGCTGGACGACCGGGGCGTGCGCCACCGCCGCCGCCACCGCCGCCTATCAGGCATTGCTCACCGGCGCATTCCCCGATCCGGTGACGGTGGCGCTGCCGCGCGGCGGATCGACGACGCTGCCGCTGGCGCGGACGGTGCTCACCGACGGCCGGGCCAGCGCCGGGGTGATCAAGGACGCCGGCGACGATCCGGACGTCACCCATGGCGCCGAGATCGTCGCCACGGTCGCCCCGGGTTCGCCCGGAACCGGCGTCACCTTCCACGCCGGCGAAGGGGTCGGAACCGTCACCCTGCCGGGATTGCCGCTGCCGGTCGGCGAGCCGGCGATCAATCCCGCCCCCCGGGAGATGATCCGCCACGCGATCCGCTCCGTCGCCGACCAGTTCGACGCCGCCGGCGATGTCTCGGTCACCGTCTCCATCCCCGGCGGCGAGGCGCTCGCCGATAAAACCCTCAACGGCCGGCTCGGCATCAAGGGCGGGCTCTCGGTTTTGGGCACCACCGGGGTGGTGGTGCCGTTCTCGTGCGCCGCGTGGATCCATTCGATCCACCGCGGCATCGACGTCGCCCGCGCCCTCGGTCTCGAACACGTCGCCGCGGCCACCGGCAAGACGTCCGAGGCGGCGGTGAAGGCGCTCTACGGGTTCGACGACACGGCGCTGCTCGACATGGGCGATTTCGTCGGCGGAACCCTCAAGTACGTGCGCACCCATCCCCTGCCGCGGCTCACCATCGCCGGCGGTTTCGCCAAGATGGTCAAGCTCGCCCAGGGCCATCTGTTCCTGCATTCCTCCAAGTCGCGGGTGGACATGGAGCGGCTGGCGGCGATGCTGGCGGCGGCCGGCGCGCCGGTGGAAGCGGTCGAGGAAGCGCGCGGCGCTAACACCGCCGCCCAGGTGCTGGCGATCGCCGATACCCACGGCCTCCCCCTCGCCGACGCGGTGGCGGCGGGAGCGCGCGAGGTCGCCCTCGGCGCCGTCTCCGCGTCCACCCGGATCGAGGTTATGGTGTTCGACCGCCACGGCCGGCTGGTCGGTCGCGCCGGCGCCGATGGCTGAACGGCTGTTGATTTTGGGCGGCACGGCCGAGGCCACCCGGCTGGCCCGACAAGCCGTCGACGCGGTCGGCGATCGGCTCGACGTGATCACCTCTCTGGCCGGCCGCCTCGATCCGCCTCGGGAACTGGCGGGACAGGTCCGCATCGGCGGTTTCGGCGGCACCGCCGGGATGGTCGAAGCCCTTCGCGACCTTCGTATCGACCTGGTGATCGACGCCACCCATCCGTTCGCCGCGATCATCTCCGCCAACGCCGCGGAGGCCTGCGCGACGGCGGGGGTGCCGCGGCTGATGGTGATCCGGCCGCCCTGGCAGCCCGAACCGGGCGACCGCTGGCTCGAAGTGGAAAGCCTCGCCGCCGCCGCCGAGGCTCTTCCCCGGATCGCGCGCCGCGCCTTCCTCACCGTCGGGTCGGGCGGCGTCGACGCCTTCGAATCGGTCACCGGGGTCTGGTTGCTCGTCCGTCTGTTCGCGCCGCCGGCCGGACCGTTGCCGCTGGCCGAGCATCACGTCGTCGTCGCTCGGCCGCCGTTCCCGTTGGAAGACGAAACGGCGCTGTTCGGGGAACACCGCATCGACACCCTGGTTTGCAAGCAGAGCGGCGGCCCCACCGACGCCAAGCTCGCCGCCGCCCGCGCAGCCGGCGCCCGGGTGGTGATGGTCCGCCGCCCCCCTTTGCCGCCGGGCGAGCGGGTCGCAACCGTGGATGCGGCGCTGGATTGGATCAAGCGGGCGATTTCGGCCTGAGCACGTGGTGGTGGTCGGCGGCGTAGAGGCGGCTGTCGGAAAAGTCTCCGCCCGCCAGCACCCGGCCGACCAGGATCAGCGCGGTGCGGGTGATGCCGGCGGCCTTCACCTTGTCGCGGATGTCGGCGAGGGTGCCGCGGATGAACCGCTCGTCGGGCCAGCCGACCCGGTAGGCGACGACCACCGGGCAATCG
>JAUXFS010000267.1 GCA_030622775.1 Rhodospirillales bacterium
CGGAGATCGTCGATCAGGGACTGCGCTTCGAGTTGCCCTACCAGGAACGCCTGCATCGCATCGGCCTGCAACTCGCCAACCGGCTGCACGAGCGCGGCATCAGCTGGTGGGACTCGCAGCTCGAGGAATACGACCCCCTGCCGGAATGGAAGGACTATCCGGCGCTGTTCGAAAAAGTGCTCGCCGACAACTTCAAGGTCGATATCGCCGACTTCCCGTTCTGGCTGGTGACCGCGCGCAGCATGCAGTACGCTTGGGGCGCCAACGCCGACATCCAGATGATCAAGGAGGTCGCCGACAATGTCGCCGGCCACGGCGGCGTTATCATCAATGCCGGCAAGGCGACCGAGATGGGCATCGGCAACGGCGATCTCGTCGAGGTGCGCTCGCCGCTCGCCACCACCCGCGGCCACGTGGTCCTGCGCCAGGGCATCCGCCCCGACACCCTGTTGATGATCGGCCAGTTCGATCACTGGGCGACGCCGCTGGCCAAGACCTTCCATGTCCCCAGCATGAACAAGCTGACGCCGATGCTGCTCGATCTCACCGACTCTACCGGCTCCGGATCCGATCTGGTCAAGGTCGCCATCCGCCGGATCGGGGGGCCGTCGTGATCCGCTGGGGGATGATCGCCGACCTCAACCGCTGCGTCGGCTGCCAGACCTGCACCGCGGCCTGTAAGCACACCAACGCCACCCCTCCCTCGGTGCAGTGGCGCAAGGTGCTCGATTTCGAGGTCGGCGAGTATCCGGACGTGCGCCGCACGTTCGTTCCGACCGGCTGCATGCACTGCGCCGATCCACCGTGCATGCACGTCTGCCCGTCGACGGCGACGAAGCGACGGCCCGACGGAATCGTCACCATCGACTACGACTTGTGCATCGGCTGCGCCTACTGCGCCGTCGCCTGCCCCTATCAGGCGCGCTACAAGGTCGACAAGCCGAAGTTCGCCTACGGCGGCGAGAAGATGAGGAGCGAGGCGTCCCGGGAGGATCCGAGCCGGATCGGGGTGGCGCAGAAGTGCACCTTCTGCGCCGACCGCATCGACGACGGCCTCGCCCGCGGGCTGACCCCCGGTGTGGATCCGGAAGCGACGCCGGCCTGCGTCAACTCCTGCATCGCCGATGCCCTTCATTTTGGCGACCTCGAGAACGCCGAGAGCAACGTCTCGCACCTGCTCCGGGACAACAAGCACTTCAGCATGCACGACGAGCTGGGCACCCAACCCGGCTTCCACTACCTGTGGGACAAGGCCGACCGTCCGGGTGGGAACCCCGAAGGTTCGTCCGCCGAGCGGGAGTCGAAGCCGGTTGCGAAACCGCTCCCCACCGGGCCGGAAGCAGCGATGCCCGGCGTCACGCCCTGGCTCCAGCAGCATTGGGACTGGCGCGCCGCAGGCAACTTCATGGCCGGAGGCGCCGGCACCGGCCTTGCGCTGTTCGCCGCGATCGCGACGCTGTTCGGTGCCTCGTTCACCCTCACCGGATTGGCCTCGCTGGCCTTCGTCGGCGCCGGGCTGTTCTGTGTGTGGCTGGAAATCGGCCGCCCCTGGCGCTTTCTCAACGTCTTCATCAATCCGTGGACCTCGTGGATGACGCGCGAGGCGATCGTTTCGGCGCCGCTGTTCGCCGTCGGCCTCGCCGCGGTGTGGTTCGATACGCCGTGGCTCGCCCTGCCCGTTGCGGCCATCGGCCTCGTCTTCATCTATTGCCAGGCGCGCATCATTCACGGCGCCAAGGGCATACCGGCGTGGCGCGAGGACCGCATCGTTCCGCTGTTGATCGTCTCCGGGCTCGCCGAGGGCGGCGGCCTGTTCTTGGTCGCCGGCCTGTTTCTCAGCGAGCTCTCGGAGGTGGCGCCGATCGCCGCCGCCGCCGTGCTCGTCCTCGTCGCGGTACGGCTTTGGGCGTGGACGTCCTATCTCGGCGCGCTCGGACGAGGCGGCGCCCCCAGGGGGACGCTCGATGTGTTTCGGCGTCTGCGGGCGCCGCTGGTCGTGGGCGGACACGTCATCCCGGCGATCCTCCTCGTTCTCGGGCTGATCCTCGAGCCGGTCGCCCAGCCGGGCTTCGTCCTCGGCGGGCTGATGGCGTTCGCCGGCGGCTGGGTGTTCAAGTTCGCCCTGATCACCCGCGCCGCGTTCAATCAGGGCTTCGCCATCCTGCACACCCCGGCGCGCGGCGCCGGCACCAGCGGTCCCGGCGCCAAGCCGGGGTGGGTGGTTCGATGAACGTCGTGGCGCCGCGCCACGAGCGGGCCGGGCCGATCGGCGCCTCCGGCATGGAACGCTCGTTCGCCAAGGACGTGGAAAAGCTGCTGCTCGGCGACGGCGAAGTGTTCGAGGGCGAAGCCATTCTCGCCATCACCAAGGCACTGCTGCAATCCGGCGTCGCCTATGTCGGCGGCTATCCGGGCGCGCCGGTCTCCCACCTGATGGACGTTCTCGCCGAAGCCCGCGACCGGGTGCTCAAGCCGATGGGCGTGCAGTTCGAGGCCTCGGCAAGCGAGGCCGGCGCCGCCGCGCTGCTCGGTGCGTCGATCCACTACCCGTTGCGCGGCGCCGTCACCTGGAAGTCGATCGTCGGCACCAACGTCGCCTCGGACGCGCTTTCCAACCTGACCTCGGCGGGGGTTACCGGCGGTGCCCTGATCATCGTCGGCGAGGACTACGGCGAGGGTGCCAGCGTCATCCAGGAGCGCACCCATGCGACGGCGCTGAAGTCGTCGATGCCGCTGATCGATCCCCGCTATCACATGCCGACCCTGGTTCGCCTGACCGAGGCGGCGTTCGATCTTTCGGAAGCCTCCCATCTGCCGGTGATCATCAGTCTGCGGATCCGCGCCGCGCACATGACCGGCGCCTTCGTCTGCAAGGACAACGTGGAGCCCCGCTACAGCGCCAACAACCCGCTGCCGGAGGCGCGCTACGACTACGACCGCATCGTCCTGCCGCCCTCGACCTATGCCCAGGAGAAGCTCAAGATCGAGGAGCGTCTGCCGGCGGCGCGCCGCTTCATCGTCGAGCACGGCCTGAACGAGCATTTCCCCGGCGACGGCCGCGGCATCGGCATCGTGCTGCAAGGCGGAACCTATGGGACCGTTCTCAGATCCCTGCTCCTGCTCGGCGCCGCCGACGCCTTCGGCGACACGCCGGTCCCGCTGCTCGTCCTCAACGTCATCCATCCGCTGGTTCCCGAACAGATCACCGACTTCCTCGCCGACAAGGACAGCGTGCTGGTCATCGAGGAAGGAAATCCGGCGTTCATCCAGCAGCAGATCCGCGCCATCGCCCAGGAGCGAGGCCTCCGCTGCCGGGTCCACGGCAAGGACGTGCTGCCGGAAGCCGGTGAGTACACCGCCAACGTGATCCGGGCCGGCGTCGCCGCCTATCTGGCGGAGGAGGACGCGGGAGCGGGCGGGCTCGGCAAGCAGGCCGGCGAGCGACAACGGACGAGCGAGGCCGAGGCCGACGCGGCGCGGGCACGGCTCGCCGTGGTGCCGCCGCCGCGCCCCCCCAGCTTCTGCACCGGCTGTCCCGAGCGGCCGATCTTCACCGCGCTCAAGCTTCTCCAGCGCGAGCGCGGCCCGCTCCATATCTCGTCGGACATCGGCTGCAGCACCTTCTCCACCCTGCCGCCGTTCAACATGGGCAGCACCGTCCTCGGTTATGGGATGAGTCTGGCGAGCGGCGGCGCCGTCGGTCCCGCCCTCGGACAGCCGACGATCGCGGTGATGGGCGACGGCGGGTTCTGGCACAACGGCCTCGTCTCCGGCGCGATCAACGCCCAATGGAACGGCCACGACGCGGTGCTGGTGATCCTCGAAAACGGCTACGCTTCGGCGACCGGCCAACAGCACCTGCCGTCCACCGGGTCGACGCCGTGGGGGCAAAAGATCCGCGTTTCGATCGAAAAGACGCTGCGGGCGATCGGCGTCGGATGGCTCCGGCGCATCGACGCCTACGATGTGGGCAAGACCCTGAACACCCTGCGCCAGGCGCTCGATGCGCGCGATCAGGGGCTTCGGGTGGTGATCTCCGACGCCGAATGCATGCTGGCCCGGCGCCGGCGTGAAAAGCGGATCGACGCCGAGCGCGCCAAGGAAGGCCAGCCGGTGGTCAACGCCCGCTACGGCGTCGACGAGGAGGTGTGCGTCGGCGACCACTCGTGCATGCGGCCCAACGGCTGCCCGTCGTTGACCCTGCGGCCCGCCACCGATCCCCTCAAGGAAGCGCCGACGGCAACCGTCGACCCCGACTGCGTCGGCTGCAACCTGTGCGGC
>JAUXFS010000100.1 GCA_030622775.1 Rhodospirillales bacterium
CTTCCTAAGACCGCTTGGCCTCCGACTTAGAAACTCCGGCTGGACCATGCCCTTGATCCGTGAGTCGCATTCCTTGAGCATTTCGGGCGCGGTATCGATCGCCACTTCACGGGTTTCGGGATCGACCAGGAGGTACTCCTCTTCGATGCCGACCGTGAATTCGGGCTCCTTGTACGCAGCCATCAGAACAGCTCGACCTTATGCAGGTTGTCCATGGCGAGAATCCTCTCTAGCGCATCACCCAGGATTTTGGCCCACCGCATCAGTTCCTCGTGCGTCTCGCAGTGATCCTGCCTGATCTCCACCGCCGCGTTGGCAAGACCGGCAGAGCCGGCATGCAGGTTGACGGTGTAGGCGATCTCCCTTCCCGAATAAGGTTCGTTGTCGCCCACATGCAACCCCTCATGCTGGCGCAGGAGTTCGATCAGCGGCACCGCGATCCGCGGGTCGCGGTTCCAAAGCACCCCCAAGTCCCAGAAACGGTCCTTCCCGCCGAGCGACGGCGTAAAAGTGTGCACGGAAAACAACAGCGGCTCCGGGCCGATTCGTCTCAGACGGGCGAACGCCATGTCAATCGCGTGATGGTATGGCCAGTGGAAGCACTGCGCTCTCGCCTCCTGCTCGGCTACGCTGAGATTCTGGTTGCCGGGGATGACGGTGCCATCGCTTGCCTCGAGGATCGACTGGGGATCGCCGGGCTGGCGGTTACAGTCGAGCAGCAGCCGCGAATAGCCGGCGAGCACCGCCGGCGCGCCAAGGCGCTCGGCCAACAACCGGGTGAGAGCGGCCGCGCCGATAGCGTAGGCGATATGACGGCCCAGCGCATCCTCGTCGAGACCGAGGTTGTTGATCGCCGCCGGAATGGCGCGACTGGCGTGATCGCAGACCAACAGGATGGGTGCCGTCGCTTCCGCGTTGAACACCTCGAACGGCGGCGGGTCGTCCGGTCCGATCAACGTTGGCGGCGCGGCTTCGCCGCGTAGCGGGAATTCGGATAACATCGGGTTGCGAAGCATGTCTGAACTTCGATCCTAAACCTCTGGAAACTACGCAGCTACGCGATAAACCGGCTGGCGGCGGGACGCAAACGGTTATATTAGCGGCCCATGCCGCCAATGCGAAGCTCTGCAAGTCGATCTGCCGCAGCGGTTGCGGACGGAGACATCCAAATCGCCCGAATCGCTCTGGCGGCGCTGCTTTGCGGCGCCGTCGGCATAGCTTTCGCACCGATCTTCGTCCGCCTCAGCGAGCTGGGGCCCACCGCCACCGCCTTTCACCGCTTGGCGCTCTCCCTCCCCGCCCTCTGGCTGTGGCTGCACCTGGAAGGCCGCGGCAACCGCCGGATAGCGCGGCCGGCAAGCCGGGCCGACTATGCCGGGCTGGTCGTCGCCGGCCTGTTGTTCGCCGGCGACCTGGCGTTTTGGCACTGGTCCATCCAGTTCACCACTGTCGCCAACGCCACCCTTCTCGCCAACTTCGCGCCGGTGTTCGTGACCCTGACCGCCTTTGCGCTGTTCGGCGAGCGGTTCTCCCGAACTTTCCTGATCGGCATGGCGCTGGCCCTCGCCGGCGCCTGCGTGCTGATGGGACGCAGCTTCACCCTCAGCCCCAGCCATCTGCTCGGCGACGCCCTCGGGATCGTCACCGCGATGTTTTACGCCGGCTACATCATCGCGGTGGGACGGCTGCGCGCGCGGTTCTCGACCGCGACGATCATGGCGTGGAGCGGACTGGTCACCTGCGCGGTGCTGCTGCCGGTGGCGCTCGTTTCCGGCGAAGGCCTGATCGCGACCACGGTCTACGGATGGGCGGTGCTGCTCGGCCTGGCGCTGGTCTCCCACGCCGGCGGCCAGAGCCTGATCGCCTACGCCCTCGCCCACCTGCCGGCCGCGTTCTCCTCGGTCAGCCTGTTGTTGCAGCCGGCGGTGGCGGCGCTGCTGGCCTGGGTCATCCTCGGCGAGGCGCTGGGACCTTGGCAGGCGCTGGGCGCATTGGTTATTCTCGTCGGCATCTACCTCGCCCGTCGCGGCAGCAGATAGCTCCGCCGGAAAACGCAACTGCAAGGCCACGGCAAGAATTTCGGAGTTCGAAGATGGCTCATCAACGGCGTATTTCGGTCATCGGCCTCGGCTATGTCGGTCTGCCTGTCGCTGCGGCGTTCGGCCGCGGCGGCGCGCCGGTCATCGCCTTCGACATCGACGTGGATCGCGTTCGCGAGCTTCGCGACGGGTTCGACCGAACCCGCGAGATCGACGCCGGCGAGTTGGCGGCGGCCAACCTCCATTTCACCACCGATCCGGCCGACTTGAAGGACGCTGATTTCCACATCGTTACCGTGCCGACGCCTGTCGACGAGACCAACCGACCGGACCTCGGCCCGCTGCTCGCGGCCATGCGAACGGTGGGCGCTCGTCTCGGGAGAGGCGATATCGTCGCCATCGAATCGACGGTCTATCCTGGAGCGACGGAAGAGGAGTGCGTTCCGATCCTGGAGCGGGAGTCGGGGCTGCGATGCGGCCGGGACTTCGCCGTCGGCTATTCGCCGGAGCGGATCAATCCGGGTGACAAGACGCGCCGGTTCGAGACGATCACCAAAATCGTCGCCGGTCAGGACGCGGAAACCCTGGAGGTGATTGCCTGGGTCTACGGCAGCGTCGTCACCGCCGGCCTCCACCGGGCGCCGAACATCCGTACCGCCGAGGCCGCCAAGGTGATCGAGAATATCCAGCGCGACCTCAACATCGCCTTGATGAACGAGCTGGCGGTGATCTTCGAACGGCTGGGCCTGGACACCCACGACGTGCTCGCCGCGGCGGCGACCAAGTGGAACTTCCTCAAATTCTCACCCGGGCTGGTCGGCGGCCACTGCATCGGCGTCGATCCCTACTACCTCACCCACCGGGCCGAACGGGCGGGCTATCAGCCAGAGGTCATCCTCGCCGGCCGCCGCATCAACGACGGCATGGGCCGCTGGATCGCCCGCGAGACGATCAAGCGATTGCTGAGAGCCGGCGTGGCTAGTGCATTCCGGGTCGCGGTTCTGGGGATCACCTTCAAGGAGGACGTTCCCGCCTGCCGCAACACCCGGGTCATCGACATCGTTCGTGAACTGGAGACCTTCGGAGTTCGCGTCCAGGTCCACGATCCCCTCGCCGATCCCGAAACCGTTGCCGGGGAATACGGTATCCGGATTTGCGCGGTCGACGCGCTACGCCCCGCGGACGCGGTGATCGTCGCCGTCCCCCACCGGTCCTACCGGGAAGGCGGCTGGCCGATGATCGTCGAGCGTCTCGAGGACGGCCGGGGACTGGTCGCCGATGTCCGCGGCTGCCTCGATCGCACTTCGAAGCCGGCCGGCGTCACGCTCTGGAGGTTGTAACGCCGCACGGCTGTCGAAGGATGCTGAGCGCATCCACGCCGCTCGGAAGCCGTGCCACCGGAGGGGGCCGCCGACTTCCAAACGGTGCGGCTATGCGCGATGTGTCAGGCCGGCGTGGGGACCGAGTTCGGCGACGAGCTTTTCGAAGTGCGGAACCTGGACCGTGCGCCCGGAAAAGCGGGCGACGCTTTCGTCCTGGAAATTGCGGATGATCCGCGACATCGACTTGACGTTGATGCCGATCGCTCCCGCCATGTCCTGGCGGGTGAACGGCAGTTTCAACAGCAACTCGCCGCTCTCGGTCACCGTACCGTGGGAGCCGAACAGAACCAGGAGAAGCTGGGCCAGACGCGCCCGGGCGTTGAGGGTCTTGCGCTGCAAAAGCCTCTCTTCGGCGCTGTCCAGGTCCGACGCCAACCGCCGGAGAAAGGACAGGCAAAGGTCGAGGTTGCGGCTCAACAGGTCGCGGATCGTATCGCCGCCGATGAAACACGCCCGCGTCGGTTCCAGGGCCTCGCTGCTCATCCCGTGATCGGTTCCCGCAAGGAACGACCGGAACCCCATCGTGTCGCCGGGATAGCGAAGACGAAACGGAATGGATTTGCCGGCCTTGTCCTTCTTCCGGGTGCAAACCAGCCCAGCACCGATGCAGTATACCCCGTCGCAGGAATCCCCCTCCCGGAAGATCGGTTCTCCGGAACGGTAGTTGCGGGTCACTTTGCTTTCGTTGATGAGGGCCACGTCGCGTTCCGACAGGGCCTCGAACTCGGTGTGAACGAATGCATTGCAGGTAAAGCAATTGCCCCGCGCCGGAGCCTCGGTGCTCCGGTTTGCGGACGGTCCGCTGACGTCGTGTGAAGCCATCTACGATCCCCCTCGAGCGTCTTGAACAAAACGGGCGGGCTTATAGGCCTGTTGTGTCACGACCGACTTGACGCCGGTCAAGCCGGCACTCCGAGTGTCATCCTGGCACAAAATTCGGGCGAAATCATGGTCTGATTTTTAAACCCTCACGCTTGATCGCGGAGATCGCCGCAGTAACGCCCGAGGCTTTCGAGAATCAGCTCGGGAATCGCTTCGTCTCCGCCGATGGCGCCGATATAGACGATCTCCGCAAAGCCGTCGTCGGCGATCAGCCGGCAGATATCCTCGCGGGCATGGGGCCCCTGAGTGGCGAGCAGCGCCACCGCCGCCACAGGTCCTGACAGGGTTTCCAGCACGTCCGAGAGGGCGGGCGGCTCCTCCAGGTAGGCGGTCTCGACCCTGTCGAACACATCCATTTCGCGAACCCGCAACGCCTGTGCCTCGGTCGCGTGCCGCGATGCCGACCCGGTCGGGGATCCGTGGCCGATCAGCAGCAGGTTGGCATCACCGGAGGAGATCCCCCGCTCCGCCAAACGTTCCGTCGCGCGCTTGGCGATAAGCCCCGCAAGGCCGGGATCGAGGCCGATCGGCGGACAAAGGTGCACCGTCCGGCCGTTGGTCCGGGCGTCGGTCTGGGCGGTCGCCGCCGAAAGCCCGAAGGCCTCGGGCATCCTGTCCCGGATGTATTGGCCGTTGCACATGAACATCGGCATCACGTAGACGCTCTCGCTTTCGATCGATCGCATGGCTTCGCCGGGTGGTAGTCCGCCGTAGAGAGTGGCGGTACGCACTTCGGCGAACAGGTCGCGGCGGGCGAGAGCCTCCGCGTGGCGCTCGATCTGCCGGCCGGGGCCGGGACATCGCACCGAGCCGTGGCCGACGAGAATCAATGCCGACCGGTGCCAGGCCGGGGATACCGGCCGCCGCCCCGGTTCGACCTCAATGGCTGGTGCCGGCGGAGAGGGTGATCTTGTTGTAGACATTGTACTTACCCGAGGGTTTGCGCATCGGGATGCGCTTGATCTCTTCCAGGGTTGCGGCATCGTAGACGACCAGCGCACCATCCATTTCCCAGATGCTGAGCAGCGCGTGGCGGCCGTCGCGGGTGAACTCGATATGGGCGGCGGTTTGCCCCGGCGCCGGGCGAAGGGTCTTGACGATCTCCAGCGTCCGCTTGTCGATCACGTGGATCGCGTCCTTATCCTTTCCGAAGAACACGTCGACCCAGGCATAAGGTGTGTTCTCGTGGCTGCGCATGAAAAATCCCGGCCCCAGCGTCTCGATGCGTTTGACGGTCCGCCAAGTGTTCATGTCGATCACGCTGACCGCGGCATCCTTGAGGTGGGGCGTCGCCAGCACCGGGCTTCCCTGGTAGGCGAAAGTGATGCCGGAACCGAGATGCGGCATGCCGGTGAGGTCGATGTCGGCGATCTTGCGGCCGACGTTGAGGTTGACCACCTGACCGTTGCTGCCGTTGCGGGCGGCGCCAATCACGTTGCGATAGGCCTGATCGAAGAAGAAGTCGTCGAGGTAGTCTTCGAGTTTGATCCGGCGCACGGGAAACGGCCCGTAGTCGAAGGCCCCCTCCATCATCCCGGGCTCATGACTGTGGATGAAGCCTTTCGGCACCGGCTTTGGGTTTTCCGCGTAGGACATCTCCCAGATCTCCGGGATGTCCTTCAGCGCCGCGACGAAGCTGTTGCGCGGCGGCGCGGTATAGACGGCGCTGACCCGCGAGCTCGTTCCCTTGCCGTCGTCGACCGGGATCACCTTGACCGGGCGCAACTCGGCCGCGTCGAGGACCACCAGCGTGTGCGGCAGGAAGTTGCCGACCATCACCCACTTGCCGTCGGCCGAGACGGCGATGTTGCGGGTATTGATGCCGGCGCGAACCTCGGCCACCGGCTTCAGGCCATAGAGGTCGTACTTGCTGATCCAGCCGTCGCGCGAACCCAGATAGACGAAACGGCCGTCCGGCGAGTATTTGGCGCCGCCGTGAAGGGCGAAGCGGGAGGGGAACCGCCACAGCGGCTCGAACGTGTCGCCGTCGAGGATGGTCACATGATGGTCGCCGGCCTCGACGACGGTGAACAGGTTCAGCGGATCGGCATCGTGCACGGGTTTTTCGGGCAGCGATTCGATCGGGTTGTGGACCACACGGCTGGCCTGCATCTGTTCCAGCGACCACCGGGGAATCGCCGGCAGCGGCGTATAGATCAGCTCCGCCAAGGCGCCGATCTCGGCGGCGGTGAGGGTCTCGGCGAACGCGGGCATCTGGGTCGCCGGACGCCCGTCCGCGATCACCGACGTCGCCGACTTCTTGCGCAGCCGCTTGAGGTTCTCCGGCAACAGCGCCGGTCCGCTGCCGCCGAGGCGGCCGGGGTCGTGGCATTCGGCACAGTGCTCGGCGTAAAGGGCCGCGGTATCCGGTGCCGGTCCGGCTTCAACCGGCGCCACCCACAGCCCCAATGCCAACGCGGCAACGATCGTCGGAGGTCTAGACCATCGGCACCGCATGGTCGCCCTTTCGGAACGGCCTGACCTTCAGCCGCTCGCCGCCCTCGGCTACGCCGATTTCGGCGTCGGTCAAA
>JAUXFS010000399.1 GCA_030622775.1 Rhodospirillales bacterium
GGCTGGTCGAAGGACCCGCAATCGGCCTCGTCGGAGCGCCGGACCGTGCCGCGCGATCGGGTCCTGCTCTGGCACATGAACTACCACCCCGACGGCGGGCAGCTTTTCCATCCGCTCGACAACTTGCCTTTCGTCGTGCCGGTGGCCCTGCCCGGCGACGACCTGACGCCGGAGAAGATCGTCGCCTTGTGGTGCGATGGCTCGAAGGGTCTCTACATCCACCCCGATATCTGGCACGAGGGCATCTTCCCGGTCGAGGACAAGCAGCGGTTCCTCGATCGCCAGGGCCGGGTGCACGCCCGCGTCAGTTGCGACATCGGCGAGGAGTTCGGCGTCTATCTCTCCGTCCCGCTCATACCAACGATCACAATGAGTCCCTATCAATGACCGTTGGTATCAGGCGCTGACGCGCACCCTGCGTTCGGGCGGGGAAACCAATCCGCGATCCCCCCTACGCCGCGCCGGCGGCCTCCTTGGAGGCCTGGCCGGTGGCCTTTTCGTAGTCCGCCATCATCGTTTTGGTGATCTCGCCCGGGGTGTAGCGGTGCCCGTCGATCTCGCCGACCGGGGTCACTTCGGCGGCGGTGCCGGTGAGGAACACCTCGCTGGCGCCGGCCAGTTCGTCAGGCATGATCACCCGCTCCACCACCTCGATGCCGCGGGCCTTGGCCAAGCCGATAACCGTCCGCCGGGTGATGCCGTCGAGGAAGCAGTCCGGCGTCGGGGTGTGCAGGCGGCCGTCGCCCATCACCATGAAGATGTTGGCGCCGGTGGATTCCGCCACCCGGCCGCGCCAGTCGAGCATCAGCGCGTCGTCGTAGCCTTGATCCTCGACCGCGTGCTTGGACAGGGTGCAGATCATGTAGAGCCCGGCGGCCTTGGCGTGCACCGGCGCGGTCGCCGGGTCGGGCCTGCGCCACGGCGCCGTCTTCAGCCGGATCCCCTTGAGCCGTGCCTCCGGCGAGAAATACGAGGGCCACGGCCAGGCGGCGATGGCGAGCTGGATCGTCGTCGCCTGCGCCGACACCCCCATCATCTCGCTGCCGCGCCAGGCGACCGGGCGGATGTAGCCGTCGACGATGCCGTTGGCCTCGCACACCTCGTTGCAGGCGCGGTCGAGTTCGCTGACGCCGCACGGCAACTCGAAGCCGAGCATCCGCGCCGAGGCCGCCATCCTCTCCGAATGCTCGGTCAGCTTGAAGATGGCGCCGTTGTAGGCGCGCTCGCCCTCGAACACCGAGGACGCGTAGTGGAGCGCATGGCTCAACACGTGCAACTTGGCGTCGCGCCACGGCACCAGGGTTCCGTTGTACCAGATCAGCCCGTCCCGATCGTCGAAGGGTTGCGTAGCCATGAAATTATCTTTCCCTAACCTGCCAAAATACGAAAATATATTCCGCATCGCTTCGAAAGCTGTTGCTTTTCGTACCATCGGCGGTCATATATGTCAACATCACTGACGTAAATTCTGGGCGCTGGCGGCGGCAAGGGAATCATGGAGGAATCGACGGCGACAGCCGGGTCCGCGGACCTGTCGGACAGCGCGGCCGAGGCGAACGCCGGGGCCAAGGCGGACGCCGGCGCGCGCGCCCTGGACGCGGACGAAAAGACGCTGCGCCGGGCGATCGAGCTCCTGTTCTTCGCCTACCGCGACTTTACCGGCGAGGCCGACGGACTGCTCGCCCGCTACGGGTTCGGCCGCGCCCATCATCGGGTGATCTACTTCGTCGGCCGCCATCCGGGGCTCGGCGTCAGCGAGCTGCTGGCCATCCTCAAGATCACCAAGCAGAGCCTCGCCCGGGTGCTCGGCCAACTGGTCGACGGGGGGTTCGTCGTCCAGCGGCCCGACGCCGGCGACCGCCGCCGCCGCCGGCTCTATCTCACCGCCGAGGCCGAGGCGCTGGAGCGCACCCTCACCGAGCGGCAGGCCGAGCTCATCGCCGCCGCCTACCGGCAAGCCGGGCCGGCCGCCGCCCAGGGATTTGCCGCGGTGCTCCGGGAGATCGTCAATTCGAAGGACCGCCGAAGGTTCGATGACCCGTGAGACCCGGCCACGGTTGTTCGCCACGGCCGCCGGGCGCGGTATAATGCCGGCAAGCGCAGGCGCGCGCCCGATGATTGGAGGAATTGAGGCGAGACCGGTCATCGGCTCGCCGGCATAAGGTGAACATGAGGACGGACGTTCCACACATCCTGGTGATCGATGACGACCACAGGCTCTGCAAGCTGCTGGCGAGATACCTGACCGAGCACGGGTCGATCGTCGCCACCGCCTCCGACGCCGCGGACGCCCGAAGCAAGCTCGAGAGCCTGACCTTCGACCTGATCGTGCTCGACCTGATGATGCCGGGCGAGAGCGGCCTCGACTTCGCCGCCGAATTCAGGCGGACGAGCTCGGTGCCGATTCTGATGCTCACCGCCATGGGCGAGCCCGAGGACCGCATCGCCGGCCTCGAACGGGGGGCGGACGACTACCTGGTCAAGCCGTTCGAGCCGCGCGAGCTGCTGCTCAGGATCAACAACATCCTGCGGCGCGCCCCCGTGCCGAAAACCGCGGCGACCGAAGTTCGGATGGGTGAGATGGTGTTCGACATGGAGCGCGAGGAACTCCGCAAGAACGGCCAGCCGGTTCGCCTCACCTCGGTCGAGGCGGCGTTGCTGAAAGCGTTGGCGTCGCAGCCGGGGGTTCCGCTGAGCCGCGAGTCGCTGATCGAACTGACCGGCGCCGCCGGAGGCGACCGCGCCGTCGACGTGCAGGTCACCCGGCTCAGGCGTAAGATCGAGCGTCAGCCCCGCGACCCGCGCTACCTGCAGACCGTGCGCGGCAAAGGCTACGTGCTGAAACCCGATTGAGTTCCTGATAGAGCCCCGAACGAGCTGAACAAACGATGATCAAGGACTACCTTCCGCGCAGCCTTCTCGGCCGCTCGCTGTTGATCGTGGTGACGCCGTTGATCGTGCTGCAGGTGGTTTCCGGCTACATCTTCTACGAGAGCCACTGGGACCAGGTGAGCAAGCGGCTGGCGTTGGGGCTTGCCGGCGATGTGGCGGTGCTGATCGAAACGATCCGCCGCTTTCCCGATCCCGAAGACCGCCAATGGATCTTCGATATGGCCGAGCGCTCGTTGGAGATGACCGCGACCCTCGAGGAGGGAGCGATCCTGCCGAACGGTTTGCCCGATCCCACCGATGTCGAGGGCGAATTGCGCCGGGCGTTGCGTGACGAGGTGGGCAAGCCGACGTTTGTCGATGCACGGGCGATGAAGGGGCGGGTCATCATCAAGGTACAACTAA
>JAUXFS010000283.1 GCA_030622775.1 Rhodospirillales bacterium
GGGAGACCATCCTCTGCGTCGCCAACATGTCACGGGCGCCTCAGGCCGCCGAGTTGGATCTTGCCGCGTACAAGGACCGGGTGCCGGTGGAACTCCTCGGCCGCAGCGCGTTCCCGCCGATCGGCGAACTGCCGTACTTCATCATTCTGCCGGGACACGGTTTCTATTGGTTCTTGCTGGCCGAGGAGACCGAGGCGCCGATGTGGCACGATCCCTATGAAACGCCGTTGCCCGAATACCAGACGCTGGTCGCGCCCCATGGCTGGCAAAGCCTGCTGTCGGGCGGAAACGCGGATGCCTTGCTGAATCGGATCCTGCCCGAGTTCCTGCCCCATCGGCGGTGGTTCGCCGCCAAAGGCAGCCCCATTCGGAGCATCGAAATCGTCGACGAGACGGTGTTGCCCGACGGCGGCTTCGGATTTCTCATCCCCTGTCTCAAGATCACCACCGAGAACGGGATCGAGCAGACCTACGGCATACCGTTGGCCGTCAGTTGGGAAACGACCAGTGACGATCCCTTCAGCCGGCTCCATGCCAACACGCTGGCGCGGATCCGGACCGGCCGCCGGGTTGGCGTCGTCTACGAGGCGCTCACCGACCAGCCGTTCACGGCCGCGGTCCTACGGGCGATCCGTGACGGGAGCGAGATCGGGACCGCGGCCGGCGGGCGAATTTCCTTCACCTCCACCAATGCGTTTTCCAAGGTCGAGCTCGCCGAAAAACCGCTCATCGAGCGGATGGGGGGTGAGCAGAGCAACACGTCGATGAAGATCGGCGACGAGATGATCTTCAAGGCCTACCGCCGCCTCGAGCCGGGAATCCATCCGGAGATCGAGATCGGCCGCTTCCTCACCGATGTCGCCGGTTTCGAGAACACGCCCCCTCTGCTTGGCGCCGTTGAGCTGATCGATGCCGACGGCACGCCGACGGCGCTCGCCGTGTTGTGTGGGTTCGTCCGCAACCAGGGCGACGGCTGGACGTTCACCCAGGACTACCTCCATCGCGTGCTGTTGGAGCTCGAGATCATGCCGGCCGGCGAGGAATCGGTCGAAGCGGACCCGCACACCATGTATTTCATGCTGGCCCGGATCCTGGGCACCCGCGTCGGCGAGCTGCATCAGGCGTTCGCTCTCGATGTGGAGGATCCGGCGTTTCGGCCGGAGCGGGTGACCGACAAGGATCTGGCGACGTGGGCCGCACAGGTGCGCCGCCAAGCCGCCTCCGCCCACGACGCGCTGACCGGAGCGCTGGAGATCGGCTCGCTTTCCGGCGAAGCGCACGAGGAGATCGTGAGCGTGCTCCAGCGATGGGGGCGCATCGACCGGCTTGTCGAACGGGCCTTGCCCAAGCGTCTGGAGGTGATGAAGAGTCGCCATCACGGCGATTTCCATCTCGGGCAGGTGGTGGTGGTCCGGGACGACTTCTACATCCTCGATTTCGAGGGAGAGCCGATCCGCTCCATGGAAGAGCGCCGCGCCAAGCATTCGCCGCTCAGGGACGTTGCCGGGATGATTCGATCGTTCGACTATGCCGCGTCTATCGCGCTGTTGGATCACACCCTCCCACGCCCCGGTGCCGCCGAGGAGCTTCAAGCGGCCGTTCAGGATTGGCAGCAACGCTCCGTCGGCTATTTCCTCGATGAGTATCGCCAGGCCACCGAGGGATGCTCCACGATCCCGGCCGATGCCGAGGCTTTCGACCGGTTGCTCGACCTGTTCATTCTGGAAAAGGCGCTCTACGAAATTTGCTACGAGGCGGCCAACCGGCCGGATTGGCTGCCGATACCGTTGAAAGGCGTCCGGCGGCTGCTCGAGGCGCCCTCGTAGACAGCCGAGCGAACCAACCAAGCAAGATCGGCCCCTTTTCCGGGGCCTTTTTTGTGTTCGGCAAGGGGGCATGCCCAGGTTTCGCCAAGCCGGAAACGATAAAATTAGAATAAAAATCAGATCATATAAAACAACAATAAATGATAAGTTAAATACTTCGACTTTGTTAGCAAATAAGTATTTTGCAAACGATCACCTAAACGTCTATTTCTAAAGTATGGTTCTGTGATTTCTTGATCCGTGTCCGAATCGATGCGGTGAATGGGGGTTGCGCCGAGGAGGACTACCATGCCGACCAAAGACACCAATCCGGACCGCAGCCAGACACCCCGTGACCTGGCTCCTCGGGTCGATGAAAACGTCGAAGCCGCCGCCAAGGACAAGGTCCCGCCGGTGCCGCCGTCGAACGAGCCCAAGCAGTTGGCGGAGCGCGCCGCAGCGGCGGCCGATGGCGCGTCCGCTCGAGCGCAAGGCGGCCAGAACGACGCGGCGGTCGACGCCGGAAAGAGCGTTCAGCAGGCGGCGCTGCCGGCCGACGCAAAGCCGGCGGCCGACCCACCGGCAAATGCCGAAGGCTCCGCTGGCGGGTCCGACGAAGGGTTCGAACAAGAACTGTCGGACCAGCCGACGGTTCCCTCCACGGGCCGCCTCGGCGGACCGCATGTGGAGCAGTTCGAGCGAGATTTCGCGTTCACCCCCACCGGCGAACTGGGATCGAGTACGGTGGCGGGTGAGTTCGGCCCGGATGGAGAGCGGTCGGACTCCGGTTCGCAGGAGAATGTCGATTCACGTTCCGGTGTCGGCTTCGACCTGAGCGACTCGTCCTCCATGCGCAACGCCGCCGCCCTCGAAGCAGGCGGGGAAGACGGGACCGTTCCCGGTCAGCACCTGACCGGATCGGGCGGCGCCGATACCCTTACCGGCGGTGCGGGCGGCGACACCCTCGAAGGACTCGCCGGCGACGATTCCCTCGAAGGCGGCGGCGGCGGCGATACCCTCGACGGTGGCGACGGCAACGATACGCTGGACGGCGGCGGCGGCGACGACAACCTCCTGGGAGGCGCCGGTGACGATCAACTGGACGGTGGTGTCGGCAACGACGTGCTCGACGGTGGCGACGACGACGATGTGTTGGTCGGCGGCAGCGGCAACGACAGCCTCGACGGCGGCCTCGGCGACGATGCGCTTTTCGGTGACGCGGGCGACGATACCCTCGACGGCGGCGCCGGAGCCGACAACCTGCAGGGCGGCGATGGCGACGACCTTCTGAGGATCGACGGCGCCGACGCGGTTGCCGGCGATGGCGGTACCGATACCGTCGAGGTGCAGGGCGGTGCCGGCGTATCGCTCGACCTGGCGGCGGCGAGCATCGAGATCGCGCGCGGCAACGCCGGCGGCGACTCGTTCGACGCCTCGGCATCCGCCGGCGCGGTGACGCGCGAAGGAAACGGCGGCAACGACACCCTCGACGGCGGCGCCGGCGACGATGTGCTCGACGGCGGCAGCGGCGACGACTCGCTCACCGCTGGGGCCGGCAACGATACCCTCGATGGCGGTTCCGGCGACGATGCGCTGTCCGGCGGTGCCGGCGACGATGTCTTCGTGATGGCTCCGGGAACCGGCAACGACGCCGTCTCGGATTTCGTCGTGGGTGAGGACAGGATCGATGTCAGCGCCCTGGGCGTGACCGACTGGCCGACCCTGCAAACGATGATCAGCGACAACGGCGGAAACGCCGAGATCGCCGTCGGCGGCGACGTTCTTACCCTTCTCGGCGTCGATGCGGCCACGTTGTCGATGAGCGACTTCGTCGGCATCGGTAGCGGCCAAGTGATCACCGGGACCAACGGGAACGAGACGCTCACCGGCGGTAACGGTCATGATACCATCTCCGGACTCGGCGGCGACGACAGCCTCGAAGGCGGTCTCGGCAACGATTCGCTCGACGGTGGCGACGGCAACGACACCCTCGACGGCGGCGGCGGAGCGGACGAGTTGCTCGGTGGATCGGGCGACGATCTGCTCAAGATCGACGCCACCGACACCGTGAGCGGCGGCGCCGGGACCGATACCGCCGAAGTCCAAGGCGGGGGCGGCGTGTCCCTCGACCTCGGCGCGACGGGCATCGAGTTCGCCATCGGCAACAGCGGTGACGACTCGTTCGACGGCTCCGGCGTTGCCGGCGCGGTAACGCTGGATGGCGGCGGCGGCGGCGATACGCTCATCGGCGGCAGCGGCGCCAGCAGCCTCGATGGCGGCGCCGGCGACGATGTTCTCA
>JAUXFS010000182.1 GCA_030622775.1 Rhodospirillales bacterium
GGCTTCCGGGCAGCGTCACGCGCCGCTTGTGATGCGCCAGCATCACGGCGCACCGCACTCCTTGCCGGAAACCTCGATAGGCCGTCACAATGGGTTCCTATCAATGACCGTTGGTATTACTCGGAAACCGGAAGTAGCCGCTGATCGAGCAGCCACGGGTCGAACACGCGGGGCAGAAGGCCGGACTGGAACCACTGAACGAAAGTGTAGATGCTGTAAACTGGCAACCCCAGTTGCTCGCGCAGGTAAGGGGCGTAGGGCACCATGTTGGTGCATTCCAGAACGATAGCGCCGACGGCCGGGTTCTCGCCGACGAGGCGGCGGCCGGCGTCGAGCATGTCGAGCAGGGACAACTCCACGTCCAGGGCCGGCTCGTCGTCGAGGATCGCCCGGGTGAACTCGCGCCCGCCATCGGTGCCGACGATCGGCGTGGCGATATCCACCCCGGCCGCCCGCAGGTGGTCCTCGGACAGGTTGCGCGACGAAATGGTGATGATGCCGGCCCGACGGCCCGGAGGCAGAAGCCGCTCGATCAACGACACCTGCATCAGCGACGACGTGGCGACGGGGACTTCGCAGGCGGCCGCCAGTTCGGCCTGAAACAGCGACAGGAAGCCGCAGTTGGTGGTGATCCCGTCCGCGCCCTGGACGACCAGATCACGCGCCGCCTCGATGAAGGCGTCGCGAAGGCCCTCGGCCCGGTGTCGGACGACATGATCCGGCGAGGCCCCGCGAACCACCCTGTACAAAACCGGAAACGGCCAGGTTCCGGCATTGCCGATGTCGCCCGGCACCCTCGGAAACCGGGTCTCGAGCATCAGGATACCGACCGCGGCCCCGTACACCGTCTTGCCGCCCCGATACGCCCTGGTGACGTTCCCGTGTGGCCGCGTGCTTCCCCTCGAACCGGACATCGTTCCGTCCCTCCCGTCGTGTCCCGCAGCGGCGCTAGCGTCCCGAAAGGTAGATGCGGGAGTAGCCTTCCTTGATCGCCCCGGTGATCTGGTCCAATCGACGTTCTATATGGCGTCTCATCCGCTCCGCGCACAGGTCCGCGTTTCGTTCGCGCAGGGCCGCGAGGATCATCCGATGCTCGTCCTGGGTTTCGCCGCGGCGTCGCTCCATGTCGATCCAACGGAAGAACTTGATCCGCGCGTTGACGTTCCGCAGGATCCGCCGCATCTCGGCGTTGCGGGTCAAATCCATCAACGTTTCGTGGAAGTGTTCGTCGAGGGCGACCAGCGCTTCGTTCGACCGCCCGCCGTCATCCGGCCCGGTTTCGACGAGAAAGCGGTCGAGCTCGTCGAGCTCGGCATCGGAGGCGAGTTCGCAGACGAGGCGGACCGCCGCTTCCTCGAGCACGCTTCTCAATTGGTAGAGTTCGTAAATCTCCCGCGGCCCGAACTCGCGGCAGAAAAACCCCTTCCCGCCCTCGAAGGTGATGAAGCCCTCGGCGCCGAGACGGTTCAGGGCCTCCCGTAACGGAGTCCGGCTGGCGCCCAGGCGTTTCGACAGTTCGACCTCGTTCAAGCGCTCGCCCGGCTTGAAACGAAAGCCGATCGCCATCTCCTTGACCGCCTGGTAAATGCGGTCGACGTTGCTCACGCTTTGCACGGATGCCTGTCGCATTCCCCAACCCGTCACGGCGGCGGTGGCCTCAATCCTGCATATAACACTGTATACAATTTACACGGCAAAGCCGGCGCTGTCACCGCAATTCCGCCTAAAACCGGAACCAAAGGCGTTTGACTCGGGGGTAAAATTGTATATTGTTCTGTATACAGAATATCATTGCAGCCTTGTGGCGCCTGTCGCTACGGCACGGCTTCGACGCGGCTGCGGACCCCGGCGAGGCATGGTGAGCAAACCTTCCAACGAATTGACCGGCGCCGAAGCGATGGTGCGCATGCTGCAAGGGCATGGCGTCAAGCACATCTTCGGCCTGTGCGGCGATACATCGCTGCCGTTCTACGACGCGCTTTACCGGCTCGATCATGGAATGGAGCACATCCTGACCCGGGACGAGCGCTGCGCGGCCTACATGGCCGACGGCTACGCCCGCGTTTCCGGCCGGGTCGGCGTGTGCGAGGGACCGAGCGGCGGCGGCGCCACCTACATCCTGCCGGGCCTGGTCGAGGCCAACGAGTCGTCGATCCCGATCCTCGGCATCACCACCGACGTGTCGGTCGGGTCCCAAGGTCGATACCCGCTGACCGAGCTCGACCAGCAGGGCCTGTTTCGGCCGCTGACCAAATGGAACGGGGTCATCGACCGCGCCGAGCGTCTTCCCGGGATGGTCCGGGCGGCTTTCCGGGCGATGACCACGGGCAAGCCGGGCAGCGCCCATCTCGGTCTGCCGTTCGACGTGCAGAAGTCGCCGGTCGCCCAATCCGAGATCTGGGCCCAGCCCGAGTTCGGCGGCTTTCCCGCGTGGCGGAGCGCCCCGGACCCGGCGGCCGTCGAAGACGCGGTCGACGCGATCCTCTCGGCGAGGAACCCGATCGTCGTCTGTGGCGGCGGCGTCGTTCTCGCCGGCGCCGAAGGAGAGTTGGACGCCCTGGCGCAGACGTTGAACGTTCCGGTGGCGACCACCGTCAGCGGCCAGGGAAGCCTTTCGGAAAACCACCCCTGCTGCCTCGGGGTGGTCGGCAGCAACGGGGGTACGCCGCCGACCCGCGCGCTGGTCGAGGACGCCGATCTGGTCGTGTTCATCGGCTGCCGCGCCGGGTCGGTGACCACGGAACGGTGGCGGTTCCCCGCGCCGGGGGCGCGGATCGTCCACGTCGACGTCGATCCGATGGTGATCTCGGCCTGTTACCGGACCGAGGTCGCCGTGGTCGGGGACGCGCTGCTGGCGCTGCGGATGATCAACGCCGGCCTGTCGCGACGCAAGCTCGGCGACATTGATTTCGATGGCGAGGATCGGGTGGCCGCGGCCAAGCGGCGGAAGTTCGAACCGTTCGAGGAACTCGCCCGCGGCGACGACCGGCCGATCAGGCCCGAGCGTGTGATCAAGACCCTGCACGAGGTGCTGCCCAGCGATGCCGTGGTCGTCGCCGATCCCGGAACACCGTGTCCCTATATCTCGGCCTATTACCCGTTCGTCGAAGCCGGCCGCCACTTCATCTCCAACCGGGCGCACGGGGCGCTGGGCTATTCGCTATCGGCGTCGATGGGCGCCCACATCGGCCGGCCGTCGGCCAAATGCGTCGCGGTGATGGGCGACGGCAGTTTCGGATTCACCGCCGGCGAGCTGGAAACCGTCGTCCGCAAGAACATGCCGATCACCTTCATCGTGTTTTCCAACAGCGTCTACGGCTGGATCAAGGCAGGGCAGAAGACCGGGTTCGGAGAGCGGTACTATTCGGTGGATTTTTCGCGGACCGATCACGCCGCCGTCGCCGAGGCGTACGGCGTCAAGGCGTGGCGGGTCGAGGACCCGGGGGACCTGCGCAAGGTCCTCGCCCGGGCGGTGGAGCACGGCGGCCCCACCCTGGTCGACATCATTTCCCAGCCGCTGCAGGACGCGAGGGCGCCGGTCAGCGAGTGGGTGGCGTGACCGAGGGCGGCGCCAAGAAGGTAACGGTCGTCGGCGCCGGGATCGTCGGTATTTCCTGCGCGCTCCATCTGCAACGACGGGGTTGCGCGGTGACCGTCGTCGACCGCCTGGCGCCCGGCGAAGGCGCGTCGTTCGGCAATGCCGGCGTGCTGGCATCGGGCTCGGTCGTCCCCGTTCCGACGCCGGGACTGATCGGCAAGGTTCCGTCGATGCTGATGGATCCGCTGGGACCGCTCTACCTCCGCTGGTCGTACATACCGCGGCTGATCCCCTGGCTTGTTCCTTATATGCGCAACAGCGGCGCCGACACCGTAGCCCGCATCGCCGGGCACATCGCCCCCCTGCTGTTCGACAGCGTCGAGCAGCACCAGGCCCTGGCCGGCGGCACCAAGGCCGAGAAATGGCTCCGCGGTTCGGACTATCTCTACCTCTTCACCGAGCGCGAGAAATTCGAAGGCGACGGCTTCAATTGGAACCTGCGGCGGCGGAACGGCGCGGTCTGGGAGACGCTGGACGACGCGGCGATCCACGACCTGGTTCCCGGCTCGGGATCGAAATACCGGTTCGGCGTGCTGATGAAAAACCACGGGATGATCACCGATCCCGGGCGCTACGTGAAGGATCTCGCCGACACCCTGATCGAGACCGGCGGCCGGGTCGTGCGAACCGAAGCCCGCGGCTTCGGCTTCGGCGGTGACGGAACGGTCAGGCTGGAAACGACGGAAGAACCCGTGGACGCCGACGCGGTGGTAATCGCCGCCGGTGCATGGTCGGCGCGCCTCACCGAGCGCCTCGGCCATCGCGTTCCCCTCGAAAGCGAGCGCGGCTACCACGTGCAGTTGGAAAAGCCGAGCATCGTTCCGCCGATCCCGGTGATGATGACGGATGGCAAGTGCGTCGCGGCGCCGATCGCCGGCGGGCTACGGGTCGCCGGCATCGTCGAGTTCGGGGGTCTCGACGCGCCCGCCAACCCGCGTCCGCTCAGGGTGTTGATCGAGCGGGTTCGCCAACTTTTCCCGGGAATCACCTTCGAAGGTCACCGGGAATGGCTGGGACACCGCCCGGCGACGACCGACAGTCTACCGGTGGTCGGACGCTCTCCTTCGCATCCGAATGTGTTTTTTGCGTTCGGACACCATCATGTGGGATTGACTGGCGGCCCAAAAACGGGCCGACTCATCGCCGAGTTGATCACCGGAAGCCAACCGAACATCGATCTCACGCCCTACCGCGTCGATCGGTTCGGCTAAAAAGGCCTAACAAGGGAGGCCGACATCAACGATTATCGTCGAATGATCCAAGAAAGGGAGGAAAGACATGATTGAGCACTTAAGAAGAACGGTTTCGGTATCGGTCCTGGCGTTTGCCACGGTGTTTGGTCTCGCGGCGGCAACGGTACAGGCCGCCGAGAAGTGGGACATGCCGATGGCCTACGCCGACAGCAACTTCCACACCCAGAACGGCAAGGCCTTCGCCGAGGCGGTCGGGGTCGCCACCGGCGGCAAACTCGAGATCATCGTCCACGGCGGCGGCTCTTTGTTCAAGGGCAACGAAATCAAACGCGCCATCCAGACCGGGCAGGCGCCGATCGGAGAACGGCTGCTGTCGGCGCACCAGAACGAGAA
>JAUXFS010000244.1 GCA_030622775.1 Rhodospirillales bacterium
CTCGGAGGCCGAAATCCTCGCCGCCATGCAAGGAGCTGTGCTGCGGGGCGGCGGCGACTACCCCGGTAACGAATACATCATCGGCTCCGGACCCGACGCCCTGTTGTGCCGCTATCATTCCGGCCGCCGCGCCCTCGATACCGACGACCAGTTGACCCTGGAGTGGGCGGGCGCCTATCGCCACTATCACGCCTGCCTGATGCGCACCTTCGCCGTCGGCAATCCGCCGCCGGCGCAGCGGGCGATGTTCGACGCCGCCGGGGACGCCCTCGAAGCCGCCAAGGCGGCGCTGCTACCGGGCCGGGCGGTGGGCGAAGCTTTCGATGCCCACGCCCGGGTGCTCGACGGCGCCGGCTATCGCGCCCATCGCATGAATGCCTGCGGATATAGTCTCGGCGCCACCTTTTCGCCCAACTGGATGGACTGGCCGATGCTGTATCACGGCTGCCCGGAGGTGGCGGCGCCCGACATGGTTTTCTTCGTTCACATCATCATCTTCGACTCGGATGCCGGACTGGCGATGAGCCTCGGCCAGACGGTGCGGGTGACCGGCGGCGGCGTCGCTCCACTTTCCAGAGCGCCGCTGGAATTCGTCGTCAGGTAAGCCGGAATGCCGCATCTCATCATCCTGATCGGCTTTTTCCTTGTAGTCATGGTGGCGACCTGCGTGATGAGCTGAACCGGGTTGAGCCCAGCCGACAAACCGGTTTGCAAGGCGAACAAGACATTGTTACATTCCGCCCGTCTCGCGCTCAAGCAAGGGGGCGGCGCCGGCCGCCGATGATCCTGTCCAGGCTCCGGGAAGCTTGGCGGAAGGAAGTCTCGTGTCATGAAAATCATCTCATGAAGATCATTGCCTGCAACAGCAATCAGGCTCTCGCCGAAGCGGTTTCGGCCTACCTCAAGCTGCCGTTGGCCAAGGCCGGCATCCGCCGCTTCTCGGACATGGAGGTGTTCGTCGAGATCCTCGAAAACGTCCGCGGCGAGGACGTTTTCGTGATCCAGTCGACGTCCTATCCGGCCAACGACAACGTGATGGAGCTGCTGATTACGCTGGATGCGCTGCGCCGCGGCTCGGCCCGGCGGATCACCGCGGTGATGCCCTACTTCGGCTATGCCCGCCAGGACCGGAAATCGGGCCCGCGGACACCGATCTCGGCCAAGCTGGTGGCCAATCTGATTACCATCGCCGGCGCCGACCGTGTCCTCACCATCGACCTGCATGCGGGTCAGATCCAGGGTTTCTTCGATATCCCGCTGGACAACCTCACCGCCGCGCCGGTGTTCACCAAGGACATCGAGGAGCGGTTCGATTCCGAGGATCTGACGGTGGTGTCGCCGGATATCGGCGGCGTATTCCGCGCCCGGTTGATCGCCAAGCGGTTCGACAGCGATCTCGCGATCATCGACAAGCGCCGCGAGAGCGCCGGCGTTTCCGAGGTCATGCACGTGATCGGCGACGTTCGCGACCGCCGCTGCATGCTGATCGACGACATTGTCGACTCCGCCGGGACCCTGTGCAATGCCGCGGTGGCGTTGATGGAGGCCGGGGCGGCGTCGGTTTCGGCCTACGCCACCCATGGCGTGCTCTCGGGCGAGGCCGTCGCCCGGGTGGGTTCGTCGCCGCTGGAGGCGCTGATCATCACCGACAGCATCGCCGCCACCGAGGCGATCCGCGCCTCCCACAACATCGAGCAGCTGACCATCGCGCCGCTGATGGCCGAGGCGATCCGCCGGATCAGCGAGGAAACCTCCGTTTCCAGTCTGTTCGACTGAACCAATTTCATTTACAAAGACACCATCCGCCGGCACCCCTGGAGGCTGGCGGCTTGCTCGAAAAGGAGAAAGTTGAATGGCAGATACCATCAGTTTCGCGGCCGAGACGCGCGAACGGGCCGGTAAGGGGGCAGCCCGTCAAACGCGTCGAGACGGCCGCGTTCCCGCCGTCATCTACGGTAACAAGCAGGCCCCGGTGATGATCTCGCTCGAATCGAAAGCGCTGTTGAAACAGGTCCGTGGCCACGGGTTCTTCTCCCACGTGTTCGAGATCGATGTCGGCGGCAAGAAGGAGAAAGTGCTGGCGCGCGATCTGCAGAAGGACCCGGTCACCGACGCCCCCCTTCATGTCGATTTCATGCGGTTCAGCGCCACCACCCGGTTCGAGGTGGACGTGGAGGTCATGTTCGAGAACGAGGAGGAATCGCCGGGGCTGAAGTTCGGCGGCGTCCTCAATGTGGTCATGCGCACCATTCCGCTGATCTGCCGGCCCGACGCGATTCCCGAGAGCATCAGCGTCGATCTGACCGGCCTCGAAGTCGGCGACGTCGTTCACATCGCCAAGTTGTCGATCCCGGACGGCGCCGAGCTGGCGATTGCCGACCCCGAAGCCACCGTCGCCACCATTGCCGCGCCGACAGTCGCCCCGGCCGAAGAGGAAGAGGGCGAGGAAGGAGAGGAAGCGGAAGCCGCCGTCGGCGAGGAGCAGGAGGGAGAAGACGGCGAGGAGTAGTCCTCGCCGGGTCCCATGTCCTCGACGCGGTTACTGGTCGTCGGTCTCGGCAATCCCGGCCCGGCTTATGCCGGGAACCGTCACAATATCGGATTCATGGCGGCGGAGGCGATTGCCCGCCGCCATGGGTTCGGCCCGTTCCGCGCCCGGTTCCAGGGCGAGATCACCGACGGAACCGTCGCCGGACGCCCGATCCTGGTGCTCAAGCCAATGACCTACATGAACGAATCCGGTCGCTCCGTCGGGGCCGCCGCCCGCTTTTACAAGATCCCGACGGAGGATATTCTGGTTTTCCACGACGAACTCGACCTCGCCGCCGGCAAGCTCCGCTGCAAGGATGGCGGCGGCCACGCCGGCCACAACGGCCTGAGGAGCCTGCACGGCCACGTCGGTCCCGGCTACCGGCGGGTGCGCCTCGGCACCGGCCGCCCCGGCGACAAAGGCCCCGGCGATAAGCAACACGTGGTCGGCCATGTGCTCAAGGACTTCGCCAAGGCCGACGCGGCGTGGCTCGATCCGCTTCTCGATGCCATCGCCGAGCAGTTTCCGTTGCTGGTGAAAGGCGACGCCGGTGCGTTCATGAGCAAGGTCGCCTTGGCGACGAACCCGCCCAAGCCGAAACGGGCCAACCCGTCCGGTCCGCCGGATTCCGGAGTGCCCGGATCGCCGGAAGACCCCCGTGGGGTTTAACTGCGGCATCGTCGGCTTGCCCAATGTCGGCAAGTCGACCCTGTTCAACGCCCTGACCGCGACCGCGGCGGCGCAGGCGGCGAACTTTCCGTTCTGCACCATAGAACCCAACGTCGGCCGGGCCGCCGCTCCCGATCCCCGGCTGGACGCGATCACGGCGATCTCCAAGTCGCGGAAGGTGACGCCGACCCACCTGGAATTCGTCGATATCGCCGGCCTGGTCAAGGGGGCGAGCCGCGGCGAAGGGCTCGGCAACAAGTTTCTCGCCAACATCCGCGAGGTCGACGCGGTCATCCATCTGGTGCGCTGCTTCACCGACGATGGGGTGGTCCACGTCGCCGGCGACGTCGATCCGCTGCGCGACGCCGAGATCATCGAGACCGAGTTGATGATCGCCGACATGGAAAGCCTGGAACGTCGGCTGGTGCCGCTGACCAAGAAGGCGCGCGGCGGCGAGCGCGAGGCCAAGGAGACCCTGCCGGTGGTCGAGCGGGCGCTGGCGGTGCTCCAGGACGGATGCCCGGCCCGCCGGGTGCCGATCGCCGAGGAGGAGCGAAGGGCTTTCCGGGGGCTGCAACTGCTGACCGCCAAGCCGGTGCTCTACGTCTGCAACGTCGACGAGGAGGCGGCAACCGGCAATGCGCGGACCGAGGCCGTCGCCGCCCTGGCCGCCGAGGAAGGGGCCGAATCCGTGGTCATTTCGGCGCGGATCGAGTCCGAACTGGCCGAACTGACCGACGCCGGCGAGCGTGCGGCCTATCTCGACAGCCTCGGCCTCCATGAAACCGGATTGGACCGGGTGATCCGCGCCGGCTATCACCTCCTCGACCTGATCACCTTCTTCACCACCGGTCCCACGGAGAGCCGTGCCTGGACGGTCAGGCGCGGCGCCAAGGCGGCGGCGGCGGCGGGCGGAGTGCATACCGACTTCGAGCGCGGTTTCATTCGCGCCGAGACCATCTCGTACGGTGATTTCATCGCGCTGGGCGGCGAGCAGGCCGCCCGCGACGCCGGCAGGATGCGCTCGGAAGGCCGCGACTACGTGGTCGCCGACGGCGACATCATGCTGTTCCGCTTCAACGTTTGATTCCGGCGCGCCCCTGACGGGGCTCGCCTGAACTCCCTCAAGCGCCGGGCGCGGACCCGTTCATATATTGATTCCCGAAAATATTCTCGGCCAAAGATGTGATGATAGCGATGTCCAAATATGGGATCCGGATAAATACCGCATCGTTGAATCAGCCAG
>JAUXFS010000381.1 GCA_030622775.1 Rhodospirillales bacterium
GAAGAGCGTGAGCGCGGTATTACGACCGCGACCTCTCACGTGGAGTACGATACCCCCAAGCGTCACTACGCCCACGTGGACTGCCCCGGACACGCGGACTATGTGAAGAACATGATCACCGGCGCGGCGCAGATGGATGGCGGCATTCTTGTTGTTTCGGCGGCCGATGGCCCGATGCCGCAGACCCGCGAGCATATTCTTCTGGCGCGTCAGGTTGGCGTTCCGGCGATCGTGGTTTACTTGAACAAGGTGGACCAGGTCGACGATCCGGAGCTTCTGGAGCTTGTCGAGCTTGAGCTTCGGGAGCTGTTGTCGAGCTATGATTTTCCCGGGGACGACATTCCGATCGTCCAGGGCTCGGCGTTGAATGCGCTGGAGGACGGCGACGCGGCGACGGGCAAGGGTTCGATCGTGGAGTTGATGGCTGCAGTCGACGAGTACATTCCGCAGCCGGAGCGGGCGAAGGACCAGCCGTTTTTGATGCCGATCGAGGACGTGTTTTCGATTTCGGGTCGCGGGACGGTTGTGACCGGACGGGTCGAGCGCGGGGTGGTCAAGGTTGGCGAAGAGGTGGAGATCGTCGGGATCCGGGACACGCGGAAGACGACGTGCACGGGCGTCGAGATGTTCCGCAAGTTGTTGGATCAGGGCGAGGCGGGCGACAACATCGGCGCGTTGTTGCGCGGCGTCAGCCGCGAGGATGTCGAGCGCGGCCAGGTGCTGGCGAAGCCCGGCTCGATCACGCCGCACACCAAGTTCATGGCGGAGGCGTATATCCTGACCAAGGAGGAAGGCGGTCGTCACACGCCGTTTTTCACCAGCTACCGGCCGCAGTTTTACTTTCGGACGACGGACGTGACGGGAACGGTGACGTTGCCGGAAGGGACGGAGATGGTGATGCCGGGCGACAACGTGTCGATGGAGGTCTTGCTGCTCCAGCCGATCGCCATGGACGAGGGTCTTCGCTTCGCGATCCGCGAGGGCGGTCGCACCGTCGGCGCCGGCGTCGTCGCCAAGATTATCGAATAGCGGAAAAACAGTGCCGGCCCGTATCGGGGGCCCGGCGCGGGGAACACGGCGGCGCCCACGGACGCCGCCATCACCCCGACGCGGGAGCGGCCGCCGGGTGACGAAGAGCCGGGTGATGAAGAGTACGAAAGGGGTATAGCTCAGCTGGTAGAGCGGCGGTCTCCAAAACCGCAGGTCGCGGGTTCGAACCCTGCTACCCCTGCCAGAGGCGTAACGAGGCGATGGCTAAAACAAACTTGGCGCAATTCGTTCGAGAGGTTCGCCAGGAGGCGGCCAAGGTTACCTGGCCGTCCCGCAAGGAGACGGGCATAACCACGGGCATGGTGTTTCTAATGGTGATCGTGGCGGCTATTTTCTTCATGCTCGTCGATCAGATTCTGGCGATCGCTATTCAGTTTCTGCTGCGGGTGGGGGGCTGAACGCAGGTGGACGCGCAGTGGTACGTGGTTCATGTCTACTCGGGTTTCGAGCGCAAGGTGGCTCTGTCGATCGAGGAGCAGGCCAAGCAGGGCGGGATGGACGACAGGATCCAGCAGGTGATGGTGCCGACAGAGGAAGTCGTGGAAGCGCGCCGCGGCGCCAAGGTGACCGTCGAGCGCAAGTTCTTCCCCGGCTACGTGCTGGTCAACATGGCGATGACCGACGAGACCTGGCATCTGGTCAAGAACACGCCGAAGGTGACCGGGTTCCTGGGCGGCCGCGGCCGGCCGACACCGATCAGCGACGCCGAGGCGCAGCGGATCATGCACCAGGTCCAGGAAGGCATCGAACGGCCGAAGCCGTCGGTGGTCTTCGAGATCGGCGAGCAGGTGCGGGTGAGCGACGGACCGTTTACCTCGTTCAGCGGATTCGTCGAGGAAGTGGACGAGGAGCGCGCCCGGCTCAAGGTGGCGGTTTCGATCTTCGGCCGCTCGACGCCGGTCGAACTCGAATATGCCCAGGTGGAGAAGCTCTGAAATTCGAACGATGTCCCGGCCGACCGCGGCCGACAACCACAATTGGCCGATAACCGCAATCGGCGAGGGCGTGACTGAGGGACCGAAATGGCGAAGAAAATCAAGGGTTACATAAAACTGCAGGTGCCGGCCGGGAAAGCCAATCCCTCGCCGCCGATCGGTCCGGCGCTGGGTCAGGCCGGCCTGAACATCATGGAATTCTGCAAGACCTTCAACGCCCAGACGCAGAACCTGGAGCCGGGGATGCCGGTCCCCGTCGTCATCACCGCTTTTGCCGACAGGACCTTCTCGTTCGTCACCAAGACGCCGCCCGCCAGCTTTCTGCTGAAGAAGGCCGCCGGCGTCGAAAAGGGCGTCGCCGAAGTGGGGCGGCAAACGGTCGGCAAGGTCACCCGCAAGCAGGTCAAAGAGATCGCCGAGCAGAAGATGGTTGACCTCAACGCCAAGGATCTCGAGGGCGCGATGCGAATGATCGCCGGTTCGGCACGGTCGATGGGCATCGAGGTGGTGGAGTAGAGCAATGGCCAAGCAAGGCAAGCGACTGCGCAACGCGTACGAGAACGTCGACGTCGAAACCCCGTACGATCTCGACGAGGCGATCAAGATCATCAAGGAAAACGCCACCGCCAAGTTCGACGAGACGGTGGAGGTCTCCCTCAACCTGGGCGTCGATCCCCGCCATGCCGATCAGATGGTGCGCGGCGTGATCGCGCTTCCCCACGGCACCGGCAAGGAGGTTCGCGTCGCGGTGTTCGCCAAGGGCGACAAGGCCACGGAGGCCGAAGCGGCCGGCGCCGATATCGTCGGCGCCGAGGACCTGATGGAGAACATCCAAAAAGGCCAGATCGACTTCGACCGTTGTATCGCGACGCCCGACATGATGGCCGTCGTCGGCCGCCTCGGCAGGATCCTCGGGCCTCGCGGCCTGATGCCCAATCCCAAGCTCGGCACGGTGACCTTCGACGTCGCCCAGGCGGTGCAGGCGGCAAAAGCCGGCCAGGTCGAGTTCCGGGTCGAGAAGGCCGGAATCATCCATGGCGGCGTCGGCAAGGCCAGCTTTACCCATGACGCGCTGGCGGACAACGTCCGCACTTTCGTCGACGCGATCGTCAAGGCCAAGCCGGCCGGCGCCAAGGGTACCTACCTGAAGAACGTAAGCTTGAGTTGTACCATGGGGCCGGGCTTGAAGCTCAACGTAACCAGCGGGATGGGCTGACGCCGGCTGGTTGTATTCGATGTACCGTTCCGCCGCATGGGCGGGCGGCGCGGGGGGCGGCTTCCAATGTGTTCGCCCCCGACCTGTCCGAGACTGCAGGTGCCACGCTCGGGACTCCGTCCGGAGCGTGGTTTAAAGGGAAACCCGCCTGCACAGACGGTATCGGCACCGGTCCCC
>JAUXFS010000361.1 GCA_030622775.1 Rhodospirillales bacterium
CAGCATCCGACGGAACTTTTCGCGGGTGTCGGCGCTTGCGTTTTCTCCGACCAGGGCGACCAACACGCGCTCCTCCGCCGCCAGTTCGGCCTTCGCCACCACCTGCTTGCGCATCCGCTCGCGGGTCATGTGGACGGCGATCTCGACCAGGTCGCGGATGATCTGCTCGACGTCACGCCCGACGTAGCCGATTTCGGTGAATTTGGTGGCCTCGACCTTGAGGAACGGCGCTTGCGCCAGATTGGCGAGCCGGCGGGCGATCTCGGTCTTGCCGACACCGGTGGGGCCGATCATCAGGATGTTCTTCGGCAGTACCTCCTGGCGCATGTCGTCGTCGAGCTGCTGGCGTCGCCAGCGGTTGCGGAGCGCGACTGCCACCGCCCGCTTGGCGTCGTCTTGGCCGACGATGTAGCGATCCAGTTCGGAGACGATCTCGCGGGGGGTAAAACTGCTCATAGGGTTTCGATCACTACGCTCGTGTTGGTGTAAACGCAAATTCCGGCGGCGATCTCCATGGCCTTGCGGGCAATTGCCTCGGCCTCCATGTCGTCGCGGTCGATCAGCGCCCGGGCCGCCGCCAGCGCGAAATTGCCACCCGAGCCGATACCGATCAACCCGTCCTCCGGCTCCAGAACGTCGCCGGTACCGGTGAGGACCAGCGAGACGTTCTTGTCGGCCACCGCCATCATCGCCTCGAGGCGTCTCAGATAGCGATCGGTTCGCCAGTCCTTGGCCAGTTCCACGCACGCGCGGGTGAGCTGCTTCGGATACTGCTCAAGTTTGCCCTCGAGCCGTTCGAACAGGGTGAACGCGTCGGCGGTCGCCCCGGCGAAACCGGCGATCACCGCGTTGTCGGCCAGGCGGCGGACTTTGCGCGCGTTGGACTTGATGATGGTGCTGCCGAGGCTGACCTGCCCGTCACCGGCGACCACCACCCGGCCTCCCTTGCGGAGGGCAAGAATTGTGGTGCCGTGCCAGTAATGCCCGCGATCTTCCGCCATGGTTCCCGATCAGTCTGAAGAAATTAAGGACAGGCGACGGCGCCAAAGCCTCTGCTCACCCGCCAGCATTTAGGTCGGTATGTTGCCGCGGTCAAGGCCGCCGGGGTCCGCCGGTCGGGCGTCGCACGTCCGAACAATGATAAGGTGTGCCGCAAGGAATGCAATCGGATGGCGGTTTTCCGGGGATCCTGATAAAAGGGCCCGGCATTCAGCTCAGGAGCGCGGACATGCGTACGGCCACTGTGGAACGAACCACCACCGAAACGTCGATTGCGGCGACCGTCAACCTTGACGGAACCGGCGTCTATGACGTTTCCACGGGCATCGGTTTTCTCGATCACATGCTGGAGCAGCTCTCCCGTCACAGCCTCATCGATGTGACGGTCAAGGCTCAGGGCGATTTGCACATCGATTCCCACCACACGACCGAGGATTCGGGCATTGCCGTCGGCCAGGCCGTTTCCCAAGCGCTCGGTGATCGCCGCGGCATCCGCCGGTTCGGCTCGGCGTTGTCGGCCATGGACGAAACCCTGACCCGTGTGGTGGTGGACGCCTCCAACCGGCCGTATTTGATCTGGAATACCCGCTTCGAGCGGCCCAGGCTCGGCGATCTCGACACCGAGATGGTAAAGGAGTGGTTTCAGGCTTTCGCCCAGAATGCGGGCATTACCCTTCACGTCGAGACTCTGTACGGCGACAACGATCATCATATCTGCGAGTCCTGTTTCAAGGGCCTTGCTCGTGCCTTGCGCGAGGCTTTCGAGATCGACCCGCGCAAGGCCGATGCCGTACCGTCGACCAAGGGAACGCTCGGCGGGCCGCTATGAGATCGCACAGTCCTTTCCGGGGGAGAGGTCCCTCGACGTTTCGTTCAAAGTCCTGTTGAGCGGACCAACGGCAACAAAACGATGCGTGTCTACACCGTCCATCTTCGCCGCCAAGGCCTCGATCCTGACCGCGATACTATGCTGGTCAAGGAGGGCTTTTCCTGGCCGGCGCTGCTGTTTTCGGTGCTGTGGGCGTTGTGGTGCAGACTGTGGTGGGTGGCGCTGGGCCTTCTCGCATTGCAGGTGGCGTTGGGCGGCGCGGTGGCCCTGCTCGGGCTCGATCCGTTGAGCGAAGCCGCCATATCCCTGGGTTTCGCCGTGATCGTCGGATTGGTCGCTAACGACCTCAAGCGCTGGACGCTCCGCCGGCAAGGCTTTGTCGAGGTCGCCGTGGTCATCGCCAGTGACCGGGATGCCGCCGAGCGACGGTTCTACGACCACAATCCTCAATTGGCCGCAGAACTCGCGCTATGAGCGTGGTCATTGTCGACTATGGTTCGGGCAACCTGCGCTCGGCGGCCAAGGCTTTCGAGCGCGCCGTTTCCGAAGCCGGCCTCGGCTTTGAGGTGAAGGTTACCGGGGACGCCCGTGATTTGTCATCGGCGACCCACGTGGTGTTGCCGGGGGTCGGCGCCTTCGGCGATTGCCGGCGCGGCCTGGATGCCCTCCCCGGTATGGTCGAAGCACTGGGCCGAACGGTGATCGAGGGCGGACGGCCGTTTCTCGGCATCTGCGTCGGCATGCAGTTGATGGCGACGGTTGGCCGGGAGCATGGCGTCCACCGGGGGCTCGATTGGATCCCGGGAGAGGTCGCGTTGCTCGAACCCGTGGACGAGTCCCTCAAGATCCCGCACATGGGCTGGAACGAGCTCCGGCCCGAAGCGCCGGATCATCCGTTCTTCGCCGGCCTCGCGCCCGGCGCCCATGCCTACTTCGTCCACAGTTACGGCTTCGCCTGCGCCGACCCGCGACACGTGCTGGCCACCGTCGATTACGCCGGGCCGGTAACCGCGGTGATCGGTCGGGACAACCTCCTCGGCACCCAGTTCCATCCGGAGAAGAGCCAGGCGGTTGGCCTCGAACTCATTTCCAACTTCCTCAGGTGGCGGCCATGATCTTCTTCCCAGCCATCGATCTCAAGGATGGCCGGTGCGTGCGTCTGCTTCGCGGCGAAATGGATAGCGCCACCGTGTTCAACGAGGACCCGGCGGGACAGGCCCGTGCTTTCGAGGTCGCCGGATGCCGTTGGCTCCATGTGGTGGATCTCAACGGCGCGTTTGCCGGCCGCCCGATCAACGGCGTCGCGGTCGACCTGATCCTCGATGCCGTCCACATTCCAATCCAGTTGGGCGGCGGCATTCGCGACATGAAGACGATCGCCGGTTGGCTGGAACTGGGTGTGACCCGGGTGATTCTCGGAACCGTCGCGGTGCGGGATCCGGCGCTGGTCCAAGAGGCCTGTCGCGCCTTTCCGGGGCGCGTTGCCGTCGGCATCGATCACCGCGGCGGTCGGGTGGCCGTCGAGGGCTGGTCCGAGGTGTCCGAGACAACCGCGCTCGAGTTGGCGAAACGGCTGGAGGGCGCCGGGGCCAGCTCCATAATTTACACCGACATCAGCCGCGACGGCGCCATGGAGGGCCCAAACGTGGAGGCGACCGTGGCGCTCGCCAAGGCGGTGTCGACACCGGTGATTGCCTCCGGCGGCGTATCCTCGATGGATGATCTGGTGGCGCTGAA
>JAUXFS010000345.1 GCA_030622775.1 Rhodospirillales bacterium
CGCGCCGTCAAGCCCGACCACGGCCCGGGAACGCTCGGCTACGAGCGACTGGCCGCCGCCGGTCCCGGACCGGCGGCGGCCGGGGCGATCAACCCATTTTGCAGCCTTTAGCCGGGTCGGCGAGGGCTTCCTGGGCGATTTTCACGACCACGTTCTCGCCGTTCTTGACCTGACGCAGGTAGATGTTCTGTACCGGGTTGTGGGCCGCCGACAACTTGAACGGACCGCGCGGCGAATCCCACGTGGCCGATTCCATCGCCTTGATCATCCCGGCCTTGGCCCCGGTGTCACCCTTGACCGCGTCCATGCCGACCCTGATCAGCTCGGCGGCATCGTAGCCCTGAACCGCGTAGACGTCCGCTTCCTTGCCGAACTTGGCGGCGTAGGCCTTGCGAAACGCCTTGTTGGCCGGGTTGTCGAGGCTATCGGCGTAGTGCAGCGTCGTGCGGATGCCTTCCGCCGCCTCGCCCTGGGCCTTGATCACGCCCTCGGTCAGGAAACCCGCGCCGACCAGCTCGATGTCCTTGAGGCCGGCCGCGTGCCAGTCCTTGACGAACTTCACCGCGCCGCCGCCGGCGAAGAACGTGTACACCGCATCGGGTTTGATCGACGCGATCTCGGCCAGCACCGCCTGGAACTGGACCTCCGGAAACGGCACGCCGATCTCCTTGACGATATTGCCGCCGTGGGGGACGAAGCCGTCCTTGAACCCTTGCGCCGATTGCTTGCCGGCGCCGTAGTTCCAGTAGCAGAGGACGACGTTCTTCTTGCCCTCCTCCAGCAGCACCTTGCCCATCGGATGTCCCGGCTGCCAATTGGAAAACGACGTGCGGAAGATGTTGGGCGCGCACAGGGCGCCGGTGATCTGATCGGCGCCGGCGTTCGGATCGATGGTCATCGTGCCTTCCTCGCGGGCGATCTTGGCCATCGCCATCGCCACCCCGGAATGGACCGGACCGACGAGGAAATCCACCTTCTCCTGGTTGATCAGCTTGGTGGTGAGTTCGGCCGCCTTCGGGGGCTTGGCCTCGCTGTCGACCTTGATGATCTCGATCTCGCGACCGCCGAGCTTGCCGCCGAGCTCGGCGAACTTGAGCTCCATCGCGCCGGTGATGGCGTTGCCGAGGCGGGCATAGGTGCCGCTGTAGGGCAGCAGCATGCCGATACGCACCTTCGCCTGCGCGCCGATTGCGAACCCGGCCGGAACAAAAGACGCGAGGGCTCCCGCGCCCGCCAGCAACAGGGTATCCCGACGCGTGAACTTCCTGGTTTTGTTGTCCATTTGCGTTTCCCCTCGGACGGATCGGCCTGCTGTCGCAGCCCGTTGTTATGGTTAAAAGTCTCTCCCTGTGTTGCAGTATCCTGCATGCGCGTTTCGCGCTCGTCCCGGCCCCTTCCGCGAAGACGGCCGCCCAAGTCCCGCTTCGACGCGCCCCGGCATCTTCCCATCGAATCCAGCCGGTTACTCATCGCACGGTAGCATCGTCCGGCGTTGGCTGGCAACAGGCTTCTCTCACCTGATCATGCATTATTTTTCATGTTGTGATCGCTGGCGCCGCAACCGATCGTTGGCGCTGCTCCGCGATTCTTGCGCCCGAGGCGAACCGGCGGCGGCGGAGAATTTGGTGCGATTTAGCTCTTGCCCAGGACCCTACATGCATTATTATGCATTGAGGTGGCCGCGCGCGCAAAATTGGCGCGTCGCGTCGAAATCGACAAGGCGCACGGATAGCACGGAAAATGACCGACGCGGGAACCAAGTCCGACAATTGGATCGACAGTTTTCTGGGCGCCGTCCTGGCCGCCGAGTACGACCCCGAATCGACAATGAACTCCCGGCTCTACATCGAGCGCTTCGACCAGGCGACGTGGTTTCTGTTGCACGAAATCGGCGTGACGCCGCGGTCGATCAAGGCGGCCGGCCGGCGCGTCGCCGTGGTCCGCCAGAATTTCCAGTATGTCCGGGAGCTGAGGGGAGGGGAACTGGTCCGCATCCGCAGCGGCTTCATCGCCGTCGGCAGGAAGCACTTCCGGTTCCTCCATCGGATGTTCGATATCGAGAACGGCGCGCTGGTCGCGACCGGCGACGTGACCGCGGTTCAGGCGAGCCTGGAGACCGGCAAGACGGTGCCGCTTCCGCGGGATCATGTGGAACGCGCCCGGGCGCTCACCATCACCGAAGCCACCATCGACTGAGCCGGCCGGCGATCGGGAATCATCGACTGAGCCGGCCGGCGATCGGGACCGGTCGACCGAAGCGCCCCAATACATTGTGGGTCAGGCTCCAAGAGCCTAACCGGAGGGAGGATTTCATGAGCACCGGCACCGCTTTTTCCTGGGAGGATCCGTTCTTTCTCGAGGATCAGCTCAACGAGGAGGAGCACCTGGTCCGCGATAGCGCGCGCGACTACGCTCAAGAAAAGCTGATGCCGCGTATTCTCGAGGCCAACCGGCACGAGCGCTACGACGCGGAGATCATCCCGGAGATGGGCGCGCTCGGGCTGCTCGGCTCGACCCTTCCCGAGGCGTACGGCGGCGCCGGCGTCAACTACGTGTCGTACGGGCTGGCGGCGCGCGAGATCGAGCGGGTCGATTCCGGCTATCGCTCGATGATGAGCGTGCAATCGTCGCTGGTGATGCATCCGATCCACGCCTACGGAACCGAGGCGCAGCGGCTGAAGTTCCTGCCGAAGCTGGCCCGTGGCGAGTGGGTCGGCTGTTTCGGCCTCACCGAGCCCGATCACGGCTCCGACCCCGGCGGCATGCGCACCCGCGCCGAAAAGGTCGACGGCGGCTACGTGCTCACCGGAGCCAAGATGTGGATCACCAACTCGCCGGTCGCCGACGTGATGGTGGTGTGGGCGAAGCTCGACGGCAAGATCCGCGGCTTCATCGTCGAGCGCGGCGCCGAAGGCCTGTCGACCCCGAAGATCGAAGGCAAGTTTTCGCTCCGGTCCTCGATCACCGGCGAGATCGTCATGGACCGGGCGTTCGTGCCGGCCGAGAACATGTTCCCCGAGGTCTCCGGCCTGCGGGGGCCGTTCGGCTGCCTCAACAAGGCCCGTTACGGGATCGCCTGGGGGGCGCTCGGCGCGGCGGAGTATTGCTGGCACGCCGCCCGCCAGTACACCCTCGACCGCTCCCAGTTCGGCCGGCCGCTCGCCGCCAACCAGCTCATCCAGAAGAAGCTCGCCGACATGCAGACCGAGATCACCCTGGGCCTGCAGGCCTGCCTCCGGGTCGGCCGGCTGCTCGACGAGGGCCGCTGCGCGCCCGAGAACATCTCGATGATCAAGCGCAACTCCTGCGGCAAGTCCCTCGATATCGCCCGCATGGCGCGGGACATGCACGGCGGCAACGGCATCGTCGACGAGTTCCACGTGATCCGCCATGTGATGAACCTGGAGACCGTCAACACCTACGAAGGCACCCACGACATCCACGCCCTGATCCTCGGCCGCGCCCAAACCGGCCTGCAGGCGTTCACCGGGGCGTAGGGCGGGAGGCGGGGCCCCCGAGGTCCTGGTCCCGGACCGTCATGACGTCGTGGCCGTCGGCCTTGAGCAACTCCGAGCCACGACGGCCGATATTCTCGTCGAGCAAGTGGTCTGGCTCTGACATATGGTGCCCATACGATTACGTTTCCCGTTCCCTCGGCAGGAGGTTGCGCGACGGCGATGGGGA
>JAUXFS010000020.1 GCA_030622775.1 Rhodospirillales bacterium
AGGTTGGCGACCTTCAGCGCGTTCTCCTCGATGAACTCCCGGCGGGTCTCGACCGTGTCGCCCATCAGGGTGGAGAACACCTTCTCGGCTTCGTCGACATGGTTGACCCTGACCTGCAGGAGGGTGCGCGCATCGGCGTCGAGGGTCGTGACCCACAACTGGTCCGGGTTCATCTCGCCGAGACCCTTGTAGCGCTGGATCGACACCCCCTTGCGGGCCAGTTCCATGACCGTGTCGACCAGCGACACCGGCCCGGTGATCGGGTACTCCCGGCCCTTGATCTGCAGCTTTCCGTGGTGGGCGTAGAGCTTCTGCAGGTCGCCGGCCTTGGCGTTGATCCGCCGCGCCTCGGAGCTGCCGATCACCGCCCCGTCGATGACGTGGCGCTCGTAGACGCCGCGCAGGGTCCGGGAGAACTCGAGATCGCCGTCGGCGAGCGGCGCGCCCCGCCAACCGTGCTCCGCCGGCGGCTCGAGCTCGTCCAGGCGCTTGGCGACGTACGCGGCGGTGGAGGTGGCCAGATCCCGGTCGGAGAGGACCTCCGGGTCGAGCGCCGCCGAGATCGCCGCCTGCTCGAGCATTCTGAGCGGCACGTGCTGGGCCAGGCGCACCAGTTGCACCTTCACCGATCGCGCCTCGTCGACCAGCGTGCGCAGGTCCGCCCCGGCGATCTGCTCGCCCTCGAAGGTGACGAAGACGGCGCCGTCGTCGATGGCGGCGCTCATCAGGTGATCCTCGAGCGCGGTATCGTCCTTGAGGTAGACCTCGGAGGAACCGCGCTTGGCCCGGTAGAGCGGCGGCTGGGCGATATAGAGGTAGCCGCGCTCGATCAGTTCCGGCATCTGGCGGAAGAAGAAGGTGAGGAGCAGCGTGCGGATGTGGCTGCCGTCGACATCGGCGTCGGTCATGATGATGATCTTGTGGTAGCGGCACTTGTCGGCGTTGAAGTCCTCGTGACCGATGCCGGTGCCGAGCGCGGCGATCAGGGTGCCGATCTCCGCCGAACCCAGCATCTTGTCGAAGCGCGCCCGTTCGACGTTGAGGATCTTGCCCCGGAGCGGCAGGATCGCTTGTTGGGCGCGATTGCGCGCCTGCTTGGCCGAGCCCCCGGCCGAGTCGCCCTCGACCAGGAACAGCTCGCTCTTGGCCGGGTCGCGCTCCTGGCAGTCCGCGAGCTTGCCCGGCAGCGTGGTGATGTCCAGCGCTCCCTTGCGGCGGGTAAGCTCGCGGGCCTTGCGGGCGGCCTCGCGGGCGGCGGCGGCCTCGACGATCTTGCCGATGATCTTCTTGGCGTCCGCCGGACGCTCCTCGAACCAGCGGTCCAACCGTTCGCCGACGATCCCCTCGACCACCGGACGCACCTCGGAGGAGACCAGCTTGTCCTTGGTCTGCGAGGAGAATTTGGGATCCGGCACCTTGATCGACAGGACGCAGGTCATGCCCTCGCGGGCATCGTCACCCGAGATCGACACCTTTTCCCGCTTGATGATCCCCGACGTCGTCGCATAGGCCTGGATGGTTCGGGTCAGCGCGCCGCGGAACCCCGCCATGTGGGTGCCGCCGTCGCGCTGCGGGATGTTGTTGGTGAAGCACAGCATCGTCTCGTGGTAGCTGTCGTTCCACTGCAGCGCCAACTCGACGGTGAGGCCGTCCCGCTCGCCGCTGATCTCGATCAGCTCGCCGAGCAGGGCATTCTTGGAACGGTCGAGATACTTGACGAAGGCGCTGAGCCCACCCTCGTAGCGCATCTCGACGGTCCGGGGATCCACATGCCGGGCATCGGTGAGCCTCAGCCCGATGCCCGAGTTGAGGAACGCCAGCTCGCGGATACGGTGCTCGATGGTGGCAAAGTCGAACTCGGTCATCGTGAAGACCTCGGGCGACGGGAAGAAGGTGATCTCGGTCCCGGTGCGGGGTTTGCCGTCTTCGCCGAGCGGCGCATCCCCGACGACGGCCAGGGGAGCCTCGGCCTCGCTGTCGCGGAAGCGGATCAAGTGCTCCTTGCCATTCCGCCATATGCACAGATCCAACCGGTCCGACAGGGCGTTGACCACGGAGATGCCGACGCCGTGCAGGCCACCCGAGACCTTGTAGGAATTCTGGTCGAATTTGCCGCCGGCGTGGAGGTGGGTCATGATCACTTCCGCCGCCGAGACGCCTTCCTCCTTGTGGATGTCCACGGGAATGCCGCGGCCGTTGTCGCACACGGTGACCGAGCCGTCGCCGTTGAGCTGCACGGAGACGAAGTCGCAGTACCCGGCGAGGGCCTCGTCGATGGCGTTGTCCACCGCCTCGTAGACCATATGGTGCAGGCCGGAGCCGTCATCGGTGTCGCCGATATACATGCCGGGCCGCTTGCGGACCGCCTCCAGGCCGCGCAGGATCTTGATCGACTCGGCATCATAGGTTTCGGCGCCGCCGGCGGCCGTTTGATCTTCCATCTGTTTGGCGTCCTCTACCTCGGGCTGTTTGGCGTCCTCTGCCTCGGGTCTGTTGCTCATCTCTATTCCCACAACGGAGTCGCCGCCCCGTCTTCCACCGCGAAGAACTGCGCCCTGCCCTTCAACGGCTCGAACACACCGATGTCCGTGCCCGCATACCACGCTTGGGCGTCAAGCGCCGCCACCGCTTCGAACAGAGCCGCGCGGTGACGGGCATCCAGGTGCGCCGCCACCTCGTCCAGCAGCAGCACCGGCACCGAACCCTGCTCCGCCATCTGCACCCGGGCGCCGGCCAACACGATGGCGATCAGCAACGCCTTCTGTTCGCCGGTGGAACACGCCGCCGCGGACCGGCCGCTGGCCATGTGGCGGACCCGGAGGTCGCTCTTGTGGGGGCCGAACGCCGCGCCGCCGGCCTCCGCGTCGGCCCGCCGGGACCCGTCCAGCGCCACCCGCAACCGATCCTCGGCGGAGAGCGCCGGTCCCTCGTCGAGCCACTGCTCGACCATGCCCCGCGCCTCGAGAACGGCTCCGGGAAACGGACTTGCGCCCTCGGCGGAGGCGCGAGACAGACGCGCCGTCACCTCCCGCCGGGCGGCCGACACCGCCACGCCGTTGGTTGCCATGGTGTCTTCCAAGGCCGCGAGCCATACCGGATCGGCCGCCCCCTGACGGAGCAGCCGCGCCCGTTGCCGCAGGGCGCGCTCGTAGGCGCCGATACGGCCGGCATGGGTCGGATCGACACCGAAAACCAGCCGGTCGAGAAACCGTCGGCGGGCCGAGGTCCCGTCGAGAAACAACCGGTCCATCTCCGGCGTCACCCAGGCTATTCCCAGGACCCCCGCAAGAGCCGCCTGGGTCTTCGCGGGCTGGCCGTCGATGCGCACCTGCCGGCGGTCGCGCGCCGAAGCGGATCCGCCAGCAACGCGCCCGGTGCCGACGTCGACCATTCCGTTCGCGGTTCTCAGCCGCGCCGCCACCGCCCACACCGGCGCCGGCCCGTCCCCATGCCGCCGCCCCATCTCGTCCAACCGTGCGCGCCGCAGGCCGCGGCCCGGCGACAGCAGCGACAACGCCTCCAGGAGGGTCGTCTTGCCGGCGCCGTTGGAACCGGTGAGGACCACCGGCTCGGGTCCGGTTTCCAATCTCTGATGGCGATAGCAGCGGAAATCGGTCAGCGTCAGCCGCGCCACCGACACCCGTTGCCGAGCGCCGGTTTCTGTCTCCCGCACCTCGGAAAGTTCGCTCCGTGAGGCCAAACCCGTTGAACCGCGCAGCGCCGTATATCCTTTACACACGCATCGGCATCAACACGTAGATCGCGCTGGCATCGCCCATTTCGTGCAGGATCGTCGGCGAGCCGGAGTCGGCCATCGAGAACCGGGCTCTTTCCCCTTCGATCTGCTGAGCGACATCGAGCAGATAACGCGAATTGAAACCGATCTCTATGGCTTCCCCGTGGTAGTCGACCTCCAACTCCTCGGTGGCGCTGCCGTGTTCGGGGCTGCTTGCCGAGAGCACCAGGGTGCCGTTTTCGACCGCCAGCTTGACCGCCCGCGACCGTTCACTGGAGATCGCCGAAACCCGGTCGACGGCCTCGGCAAAGGACCGGCGATCGACGTCAAGCTGTTTGTCGTTGTTCTTCGGAATAACCCTCTCGTAATCGGGGAAGGTGCCGTCGATCAGCTTCGAGGTCAGCACCGCCTGGTTAACGGCGAAGCGGATCTTGGTCTCCGAAAGCGCGATCTCGATGTCGTCGGCCGTTTCGTCGATCAGCTTTCGGACCTCGGATATGGTCTTGCGCGGGACGATGATGCCGGGCATGTCGGCGGCACCTTCAGGCAGCGCCACCTGGACGCTGGCCAAGCGGTGGCCGTCGGTCGCGACGGCACGAAGGATCTCGCCGCCCTCGTTCTTCTGGGCGTGAATGTAGATGCCGTTGAGGTAGTAGCGCGTCTCTTCGGTGGAGATCGCGAACCGGGTCCGGTCGATAAGGCCGCGCAACTCGCCCGCCGGCAGCTTGAAGCTGTGCGGGAGGTCGCCGCCGGCCATCATCGGAAAGTCCTCTATCGGCAGACAGGAGAGCGTGAACCGCGATCGCCCGCACTTGAGGGTCAGCCGTTCGTTGCCTTCCGAGGTTTCGAACTCCACCTGGGCGCCTTCCGGCAGCTTGCGGGCGATGTCGTAGAGCGTGTGGGCGGGGGCGGTCGTCGCGCCCGGGGCGGAGACCTCCGCGGCAACGGTTTCGGCGATTTCGAGATCCATGTCGGTGGCGTTGAGAGCCAGACGACCGTCCTCGCATTCCATCTTGACGTTGGACAGAATGGGAATGGTGTTGCGCTTTTCGACGACACTTTGCACATGCCCCAGCGACTTCAACAGAGCAGCGCGTTCGATGGTGAGTTTCATAGCGTTATTGAGATCCGAGGCCTATGTCTCTCCCGGCCGTTCGTTCATCGATTGCACCGGGAGGCGGGGCAACTTTTCAAGCCGTACTGGCACGTTAGCGAAAAAGGAGCCAAGAGAATCGCCTTGGCTTCGATAGTATAGCAGAGCCCCCGGGAATTCGCAGCGAATTCCTCCTCCGACGGCGGTCGGCGGTAACGCTTTCGCGGATCAACCCTCGAGCATCCGGCGCAGCAGCTCGACGTCTTCCGCGAAAGCCGCGTCCTGCTCGCGCAACTCGTCGACCTTTCGCACCGCGTGCATGACGGTCGTGTGATCCCGCCCGCCGAATTTGCGGCCGATCTCGGGCAGTGACCGCGACGTCAGTTGCTTGGCCAGATACATGGCCACCTGCCGGGGGCGGGCCACGGATCGGGCCCGACGCGCCGAATGCATGTCGGCCACCCGAATGTTGAAGTGTTGGGACACCTGTTTCTGAATATCGTCGATCGTCACCCGCCGATCATTGGCGCGGAGCAGATCGTGCAGCACCTCCTGGGTCGTCTCCAAGGTAATGTCCCGACCGACCAGTTGGGCATGGGCAACGACCCGGTTGAGCGCGCCCTCGAGCTCGCGGACGTTGGAGGTGATCCGATGGGCGAGAAACTCCATCACTTTGCGGGGAATGGTGATCCCCAGCTGTTCCGACTTGGACTCGAGGATACCGAGGCGCAACTCGAAGGTCGTGGCATGGATGTCCGCCACCAACCCACAATTGAGCCGGGACTTCAGGCGTTCTTGCAGCCCCTCCAGATCGCTCGGCGACTTGTCGGCGGAAAGGACGATCTGCCGTCCTTGATCGACCAGAGCGTTGAATGTGTGAAAAAATTCCTCCTGGGTGGATTCCTTGCCGCTGATAAACTGCACATCGTCGATCATCAAAACGTCCGCGGAGCGAAACTGCTCCTTGAAATCAACCGTGTTCTGCTCGCGCAGCGCCCGGATGAAGCGGTACATGAACTTCTCCGCGGAAAGATAGATCACCGCGCATTCCGGCTTTCGCTGGCGGATATGCCAGGCGATGGCGTGCATGAGATGGGTTTTGCCGAGCCCGACGCCACCGTAGAGAAACAAGGGGTTGAACGGAACCCGGATGGCCTCGGCGACGCGCCGGGCGGCGGCGTAAGCGAACTCATTGGGTTTGCCGACGACGAAATGCTCGAAGGTGAACCGTGGATCCAGTGGCGCACCGATGTCCTGTAGGTCGTTCTCGCTCCCCACTCCGGCGCCACGGGCAGCGGAGCGCACCGGCGGCTGGGCGCTCGCGGGAGACATCGGAGCCCCGTCCGTGCCCGGCGCGAAACAGTTCGGTTGGACGACGATGTCGATTCCCTGGACGGACGGGTTTTCCCCACCCCAAAGGGCGCGCAGACGGTCGGCATAATGGGCGACCACCCAATCGCGCATGAAGCGTGTCGGGGCCGACATCGTGACCATGCCGCCACGTTCTCCGCGGACGGTCATCGGCCTCAGCCAACTCCGATAGGCGGCTTCACCGATCTCGGCTCGAAGAAGGCCGCTGATCCTTTTCCACTGGGTGTCGATCTGGGGGGGTGAACCGCCGCTCATCATCGTCCCGTCGCCCTTTCTTCAATGTGTCTTCGGGCCACGACGGGGTGTCTGTTCGGCATCGCACACGGTCCCGGTCGATCGTGCGGTGCCTTCACACGTCCGAAAAGGCGAGGATGAAACCAGCATCGGAGCCACCACTGCTCCTCACACTGCTCTCCCTATCCGAACGTTCAGGTTGCCCGCCTAGACATTCCCGGAAAACCGATCCACCCCGCGGCCGCCGACCAACCGACCCCCGTGCGGGTAGACCACCGTGTTGTCTTAAGCAGATCTCCTCAAGCACATCCCGTCCACGTGTCGCTTTTATTATCTCGCGGAACAACTTCCGCTAATTATTAAACCAAAACAACCTTCACAATTAACGGCTTTAGACAAAAATCTTACTCAATCCTTTAACGCGCCAAAGCCTCGTCTATAGTTGCTAACCCAATGCACAACTTCCAGATTATTTCCCCTTGGCAACGGTTGCGCGTTGCACCCAGGTGAAACTGTACTGATTGCGTTCACGTCATGCAACGAGACCGAATGCAGAACGGCGCAAAAAATTCCCTTGACAGCACGGTGAACAATTATCCGCAAGTACAACCAGGGGGTGAGGGAGGGAGAGGCCGTCCACCGCATGATGTTAAAAAACGGCGCGCGGCGGACTGTATGAGACAAACTCGCGGCGCACGCGCCAACGGCTGCCAATTTACAATCTGATGTTGAACGGGGCGCGCCGGCCCCGATGCGACTCACAACGATTATTGTTTGCCGTGCGGCATCACGCCGACATTGTTTTGATTCTAGCGGAAAGCCGTGAAAGCTTTCTCGAAACCGTGTTGCGGTGGATCACCCCTTTGTTGACGCCGCGCATCAATTCGGGTTGGGCGGTACGAAAAGCCGCCAAGGCTTTTTCCTTGTCGCCGCTGGCGACGGCATCGTCGAGCTTGCGGAGGAAAGTGCGAATCCGCCCGATCCGGGCTCGATTGACCAGGGTTCGCTTTTTGATCTGCCGAATGCTCTTTTTCGCCGATTCATGGTAGGCCATTGCTGAACTCGGTAATTCCGTTCGTGTAAATTGGTTGATTTTCGCGCCGCTTTGTATCCGCACCGTTCGGCCACGTCAACCGCCTGCGCGCGTCGACGCGGCCGAACCTTACCGTCCGGGTTCCCTATCTGTTTGAAAAGGTGGGCTTACGCTTCTCGGCGAATGCCGCCATTCCCTCCTTCTGATCCTCGGTCGCAAAGATGGCGTGAAACATCCGCCGCTCGTAGTGAAGGCCCTCGACCAACGTGGTCTCGAACGCGCGGTTTACCGCCTCCTTGGTGATCAGGGACAGCGGCAGCGACATGGCGGCTGCTTTCCCCGCCGTCTTGACCGCCTCGTCCACAAGCTCGCCCACCGGGACGATGCGACTGACCAATCCGGCGCGTTCGGCCTCTTCGGCGCCAATCATCCGTCCGGTCAGGCACATTTCCATGGCTTTCGACTTGCCGATGGCGCGGGTGAGGCGCTGGGTGCCGCCAAGACCGGGGATGGCGCCGATGGTGATCTCGGGCTGGCCGAACTTGGCGTTGTCGGCCGCCAGAATGATGTCGCACATCATCGCCAACTCGCAGCCTCCGCCGAGGGCAAAGCCGGCCACGGCGGCGATCACCGGTTTGCGGCAAGACGCGGCGCGCTCCCAACCTCCGGTGAGGAAGTTCTCAAGGTAGGCCTCCATGAACGACTTGTTCTTCATCTCCTTGATATCGGCCCCGGCGGCGAAGGCTTTTTCGTTGCCGGTAATCACCATCGCCCCGATCGCGTCGTCGGCCTCGAAAGCGTCGAGCGCGGAGGCCAACTCGCCCATCAGCGCCGCGTTGAGCGCATTCATTGCCTGCGGTCGATTCAGGGTAATCAGCCCTACACGGCCCCGGGTTTCGGAAATGATGTTTTCGTACGCCATGGTTTCCCTCCTCAAGCGTTCATGTCTTTCAATGGCTTAGGGTTTATCGACTTCGGTCGCCGGCGACAACGCGAAGCGAACGATAGGGCCGGGATCGCCGGCCTCTTCGAATTCGATCCTCAGCACTTCGTTCTCGCGACGGAACAAGCCGGCCGCCAACGAGCGCCAGCCCAGTTGCGGCAGAGTCTCGGCATAAAACGTCAAAACCTGGTCCCGGGACACCTGCCCGGTCGCTTCGGTCTGCACGATGCGTCCCGATGGCGTATCGAAGACGACGCCGGCGTCCGCAGCCTCGGCAAGGCCCGGCATCAGCGGCAGATCCTCGATACCACGGACGAAACGGTCGGCCGGATGAGCGGCCACCGCCCACAACACCACGGAAACGAGCGCGGCGGCAAACAGACTGGGGCGTCGGACCGGTCGCATCATGGCTCTGCCTATAGCATCAGCGCTGGCGTTTCGCACAATAGAATGTTGAGCGCCCGGATTGGACGACACGGCGAATGCCTCCCGTCCGCGGCAGGTGACAGTCGCATTCCGGGCAGGGCTGGCCGGTGCGGCCGTAAACCGCGAACCGATGCTGGAAGTAGCCGAACTCGCCCGATGGCCGGCGGTGATCGCGAAGCGTCGATCCGCCCGCCGCGATGGCCTCCTCGAACACCGACTTGATCGCGACCGCAAGCCGTTCCGCCCGTCGACCGATGATCGTCGCCGCCGCCCTCGTCGGCGAGAGACCGGCACGGTACAAGCTTTCGCATGCATAGATGTTGCCCATGCCGGCAACCACGCGCTGGTCGAGGATCGCCGCCTTCAACGGCGCGGAGCGCCCGGCAAGCTTGCCCGAAAGATAGTCCCCGTTGAACTCGTCGCCGAGGGGCTCGGGGCCGAGCCCGGCAAGCATCGGGTAGCGCCGGAGATCCCTGCCGGCAACCAGATCCATGAACCCGAAACGCCGAGGATCGTGGAAGCGGAGGGTGACCCCTTCGTCGGTTTCGAAGACAACGTGATCGTGTTTGTCGAGCGGCGGGGGATCGTCGGCGAAAACCTTGAACCGTCCGGACATGCCCAGGTGCGAGATCAGAACGGTCCCGGAGTCGAGCCACATCAGGAGAAACTTGGCGCGCCGGTCGACCCGGTCGACCCGGCGCCCGCGAAGCCGCGCTTCGAAATCCTCGGGCAGGGGAAACCGGAGGTCCGGCCGCCGCTGGACCACCCGGGTCAGGCGGCGGCCCTCCAGCATCGGCGCCAGACCCCGGCGCACCGTCTCGACCTCGGGAAGCTCGGGCATGGTCGTAAGGTAGCGCGACTGTGCACCTTAGGCTATGGTTCCGCGCCATGACCGGTCCACGCCCAAAACATCACCAACGAGCCGCCGAAAACGCGGCGTCTTCTACCACGCACTTCGGTTTCCGCACCGTCGCCACGACCGATAAGACGTCGCTGGTCAAGGGCGTGTTCGACAGCGTTGCGCGTCGTTACGACCTGATGAACGACTTGATGAGCGGCGGCATTCATCGGCTGTGGAAGACGGCGATGATCGACTGGCTGAACCCGAGGCCGCGGACAAAGGTTCTGGACGTCGGCGGAGGCACCGGCGATATCGCTTTGCGCATCCTCGACCGCGCCGCCGCTTCGGTCGCGGTCGTCGATATCAACCGCGAGATGCTGACCGTCGGTCGCGACCGCGTCACCGAATCGGGCCGCCATGCCGACATCGCCTGGATCTGCGGCAACGCCGAAAAGCTGCCGTTCGCCGACGCTTCGATGGATGCCTACACGATCGCGTTTTGCATCCGCAACGTCACCCACATCCCCGACGCGCTGAGGGAGGCGCGGCGGGTGCTGAAGCCCGGCGGACACTTTCTCTGTCTCGAGTTCAGCCGGGTCGCGATCCCGACCCTCGATCATCTCTACGACGCCTATTCGTTCCGTGTCCTGCCGGCGCTGGGCCAGGCGATAACCGGAGATGGCGATGCCTACCGTTATCTGGCCGAGAGCATCCGCCGATTTCCTTCGCAGGATGCGTTCGCAGGAATGATCGGCGAGGCGGGGTTGACCTTGGTCAAGTATCGCAACCTGTCGGGAGGAATCGCCGCCTTGCATTCGGCTTGGCGGACTTGACAATGGCCGCGCCAAGTGGTTTCGGACCCCGGCAGTTGTCGATTGGGGGAACCGGATCACTAGGGCCTGTTGACAATTAGGATGGCACCGTGGTTGCACCAGGATGGCGCGCGGTTAGGAGCGAGGATGAAGGACATGCAGCGCATATTCGAAGACGAGCGACGCGGCCGCGCGCCATCCTGGTGCAATCCCTTCGGGACG